>DASQYT010000379.1:0-12452 GCA_035639075.1 Candidatus Elarobacter sp. | reverse complement strand
CCGCCTCCATGGAGGACATCTTCGAGTCCGGCGGCTACAAGCTCGAAGATCGCGGCGCGCGCTGGATCGAAGCCTACGCGCGCCTCAAGCCCGGAGTAACCCAGCGGCAGGCCCAGCAGGAATTCGCCGCAATCTCAGGCCGCCTTGAGGCCGAGTATCCCGCCACCAATCGCGGCCGCGCTATTCGATTCTGGCCACTGTGGCAAACGCCGTTCAACAACGCCGCCACCCTGCTCCCCACGTTGGAAATCATGCTCGTCGTCGTCGCCTGCGTCCTGCTCATTGCCTGCGCCAACGTCGGCAATTTGCTTCTGGTCCGCTCCTTCGCGCGCCGTCACGAAATGAGCGTGCGCCTAGCCGTCGGCGCCGGTCGCGCGCGCCTCTGGAAGCAGCTCCTCACCGAAGGGCTGGTGCTCTCCCTGTTCGGAGCCGTCGGCGGCCTTTTGGTCGCGTACTGGTGCCGCCACGCGCTCGTCCTGCTCTTCCCCGCGCGCGGCGGCGTGCAGATGCATCTCCCCGGCGAAATTGATTGGCGCGTGCTCGCGCTCAGCGTCGCCGTCTGCCTCGCCACCACGCTGCTGATGGGCCTGGTGCCCGCGCTGCAAACGGGAAAGATCGACCTCGCGCAGTCTATGAAAATGGAATCTACCGGAGTCGTCGGCGGTCGCGGCCGCTCCTGGGTGCGCTCCGGCTTGGTGCTGGTGCAAGTCTCGCTCAGCTTTGTTTTGCTCGTTGGCACAGGCCTGCTCATGCAGAGCTTGCTGAAGGTCCGCAACGCCAGCCCTGGCTTTAACACCCGCGGCGTTCTGGACACCGCCATCGACCTGGTCTCCGCCGGCTACACTCCCGCGCGCGCGCAGACCTTTCAGGACGCCCTGCTCGAGCGCGTCCGATCGCTCCCTGGCGTGGAGTCCGCCGCCTTCGCAAAAATGACTCCACTCAGCTACGTCAGCTCTGCCACCGCGCCCATCGTCGTCGATGGCTACACGCCGCCGCCGGAGGAATCTCCCACCGTCGATTACAACGAAGTCGGCGAAGACTACTTCGTCACCATGGGTATCGCGCTCGTCGCCGGACGCGAATTCACGCGCGCCGATGACGAAAAAGGCGCGCTGGTCGCCGTTGTCAACGAAACCATGGCCCAGCGCTTCTGGCAGGGCCGCGAACCGCTCGGCCAGCGCCTCCAGCTCAAGGGACGCTGGATGCAGGTCGTCGGCATCGCCAAGGACTCGAAGTATTCGAGCGTGCGCGAGAGGGCCACGCCGTTCTTCTTCGTGCCCGTACGGCAAAATTCCTTGCGCGCCGCCATTCTGAACATCCGCACGCCGCTCGCTCCGCAAACTATGGCCACGGCCATTGCCCGCGAAGTCCACGCGCTCGACGCCAATCTTGCCCCCTACGAAGTTATCACGCTCCAGGAGCAGCTCGAACGGTCCACGTCGCCGCAAATGGTGGCCGTCACTTTGGTTGGTACCCTGGGTGGATTGGCGCTGCTGCTCGCCGCCATCGGTCTGTATGGCGTGATGTCCTACGCGGTTTCGCAGAGCACCCGCGAATTGGGGTTGCGCATGGCGCTTGGGGCGGACGCATCCAATCTGTTGCGCCTGGTGATGTCGCGCGGCCTGGCGTTGACGGCCGGCGGCGTGTTGCTTGGCGCGGCAGTGGCGCTCGCATTGACGCGGCTGCTGGGAAATCTTTTGTACAACGTAAGCCCGCGCGACCCGCTGGCGTTCGGCTCGGCACTGGCGGTGATGGCCATCGCCTCGCTGGCAGCGTGTTTCTTGCCTGCTTGGCGTGCCACGCGGACCGATCCGGCGCGCGCCCTGCGCGATTGATTTTCTGTGTCGGACGAACAATGCGAATGCCACTTTTCGGGATCGTCGCCATTACTGTTTCCCTGTCGGCTTCACTTCTTTCCGCAGTTGTCGCGATCCCACAAAGCCCTACCGCGAGCGCTTCGATCACCAGCGACGAATCGAAACTCGCGGGCACCTGGCGCGGCGATTCCCTCTGCGTGGAGAAGGGCACTGCCTGCCATGACGAAGTAGCCGTCTACCGTATCGCCGCGATTCCGGGCAAGCGCGGATTGTTAATGGTCACCGGCGGAAAAGTTGCGGACGGCAAGGAAATTGTCATGGGCTCTGGCGAATGGCGCTACGACAACGGCAAGCGCACGCTTACAGGTGAGCTTCCTCGCGGAGTCATCGTTCTCAAACTCGACGGCGACAAGCTCGAAGGAACTTTCACCCTTCCTGATAAGACCGTTCTTCGCCGCATCACTCTGAAAAAATCGGAGTGAGGCCACTCGCCTCCTATCCTGAAACGAATTCGCCGGCATCGGTACTATCCGATATCGAGCTGTTTCGACATTGCTTCTGGGACACCAGCAAATTAAATTGACGTACAGCTCACTCAATGATACATACTGTTACAATCCGCATCTGCTCAGGGTCCACCGGCCGTCCGATGTTTTCAAGGAGGAACCATGCGGAAATCCATTAAGTTGATCGCCTTGATTCTCCTGCTTGGCATTCCCGCCCGACTGTACGCTGACCGCGCTCATGACCTGGCCAAACTGGCTTCCAAGCAAAAAGCAGTTACCGGCTGTAATCCAGCAAGCCTGACCACGCAAACGTGTCACGCCCAATTTCCAACGGGGTGTACCGACTCGGCCCACAAGTACGACGCGTATCTGAATTTCCTGAAGAACCAGGTCCCAGGCGCGGCCTTGGCTTCCACGGCGTTCCTGAATGGAACTGATTTCAAATCGTTTGAGGGTAAGATTCCAAAGACTCTGGGCAGCAGTAACCATGCAAAGTCTGCTCCGGCGCTGGCTAATCTTGGCGAGGGGAACATTGTTACCGTTATCGCTTTTCTCTACTTCGTGGAAGACACTGGCAAAGGCGCTGGCGGCAAACCCTCGATCGGGGAAACCACGAATTGCAAACTGCAACTCCCGGACAGCTATGACTTCCACATCGGCCTGGGCTTTGACCCGGCATTGGCGCAACAGATTTTGAAGAATAAACCACAGCCCGTATTCGGCCACCCCACGGAAATGGATAAAACCAGCGTCGTCGCTGAGATGACTCCTCACACGCGCGACGCAAAGTGGACGTTTGCTCGCGTGAACTCTCTGCAGGGCCGGCAAGTCAAAGTCGTTGGACAGCTGATGGTCGATAACGTGCATTTGAATACTAAAGATGACTGTGCTTTCACGGGCGCGCTGGCCAGTTGCTGGCGCTCCACCGTTTGGGAAGTCCATCCCGTAACGCAGTTTTTTGTTTGTAATCTCAAAGCTGGCTGCGACAAGAATTCTACGGACAGCGCCTGGACCAGCCTCGACAACGTTCCGTGAAAAAGATGGGATGATGCCGCAGCTGTGACTGCTGCCGGAGTGACGGATCGGGCGAAGTGAAGGATGCCGGGGCCGGCGCTACGCAAACAGGAGAGAGCAAGAGAGATTCCTCGACTGCGCAGGCCGACGCATTCGTCCCGCAAAACCGTCCGGGACGCAAAAGGCGCGCAGGAGCGAATGCGCAAGAAAAAATCGGCCTGCTTTGCTCGGTCCCGCAAAGCCATCCGGGATGCAAGAAACGCAAATGACAGTGGGTGGTAGGTGCTCAGCTGCGCGAGTCCGGCGCAATGCCGGGTGGTAGCATCGGGGCTTCGCTCACGTTTCTTTCTGATTTGCTTTTGCATCGACAATTTGGGCGTAGGCGTCATGGCGCGTCAGGCCGCGTTCCTTGGCGGCGAGCTTCAGGGCTTCTTTGCGGTCGAGTTTGGCCCGGCGGATGAGTTCCTCGACGCGGTCGGCGAGACTTTGCGTGGAGTTTGCTTGCGTGCGCGCGTCGGCGGGAGCTTCGGGACCAATCAGAAGCGTTATTTCGCCGCGCGCGCGGCGTTCTTCGAGAGAAGCGGCGAGTTCGGAGAGTTTGCCGCGGCGGAACTCTTCGTGCATCTTCGTCACTTCGCGCGCGATGCAAGCGCTGCGATTGCCAAGCACTTCACGCGCATCAGCGACGCACTCAGCGACGCGGTGTGGCGCTTCGTAAAGAATGATAGTGCGGTCTTCGATGCGCAGGCGTTCGAGGGCGCGGCGGCGCTCGCCGGTCCGCGCCGGCAAGAAGCCGACGAAGAGAAATTCTTCGCTGGGCAGTCCCGAAGCGGAAAGGGAAGCGAGCAGAGCGGATGGGCCCGGAATTGGCACCACGGGAATGTGGTGCCGCAGGCAAAGCGTAACAAGGCGGTGGCCGGGATCGGAAACGAGCGGCATGCCGGCGTCGGTCACGAGAGCGATTTTCGCGCCTCGTTCCAGCGCCACGACGAGTTCCGGCGCGCGCGTCAGCTCATTGTGTTCGTGGTAGCTGACCAGCGGCTTGTGAATGTCGTAGTGAGTCAGCAGCTTCTGTGTGTGGCGCGTGTCTTCGCAGGCGACTTGAGCGACTTCTTTCAGGATGCGCAACGCACGAAGCGTGATGTCTTCCAGATTGCCGATCGGCGTTCCGACGAGGTAAAGGCAGCCGCCAGCGGAATTCGCGGCGCCTGGCGGTTTGGAGGGAGAAAGCTTCGCGATCATGCAGAGAAGTCTAGCATGCAGTCAATGCGTGCGAAGAAAGAGGCCGACAGGGATGCTGGCGCTACAGAAGAGAGGTTCAAAGCACGGGTCTAAAAGACCCGCTGCTACAAAGAGCAGGGCCGCGCTGGCTCTGGAGAGAGCAATGCTATACTTTTAGTTTTGAGCAGCACATCGGAGGAGCATCAGTGCCCCTGTACGAGTACAAATGCTTGAAGTGCGGACGCAATACGGAAAAAATTGAAAACGTTTCCGGGCCGCACTTGAAAAAGTGCCCGCACTGCGGCGGCAAAGTCGAGCCAGTAATTACTGCGCCTGCGATTCAATTCAAGGGCGCGGGTTGGTACGTGACCGATTATGGTGGAAAGAAAACCGCGGACGGCGACAAGGCCGACAAGCCCGCGACGGAAACCAAAGAAACCGCGAACAAAGAGAAAGACTCCGGGACGAAGGAAACAGCGGCAAAGGAATCGTCTTCCAAGGAAGGGAAAGACAAGAAGCCTGCGAAGAAAAAGTAAGTCCAGCGAGGGAACCGATGGCTGACGCGACGCAAACGAAAGGCGCCACAGCACGTAGAGTTCGCAAGGCGGTCCTGCCGGCCGCGGGACTAGGTACGCGCTTCTTGCCCGCGACGAAAGCGCAGCCCAAGGAAATGCTGACGGTCGTGGACAAGCCGCAGATTCAATATGTCGTGGAAGAGTGCGTAGTTTCCGGGATCGAACACATCATCATCGTGACCGGAAAGGGAAAGAATTCCATCGAAGATCACTTCGACTACGCGCCGACGCTGGAGCGCTTCCTTGAAGAAAAAGGGAAGAAAGAACAAGCCGCATTGGTGCGGCGCATCAGCGACATGGTGCAGGTAAGTTACACGCGGCAGAAAGAGCCGCTGGGCCTGGGACACGCCGTGCTGGTGGCGAAAGATTTGGTAGGCGATGAACCCTTCGCAGTCTTGCTCGGAGATGTGCTGATTCCCGGCGAAAATCCGGCCACGAAACAATTGATTGACGTGTACGCGGCGACCGGCGTGGGTGCGATCGCCGTCGAAGAAGTCCCCAAGGAAAAAACCCATCTGTACGGAATCGTGGATGGCGAGCCGGCGCCCCAGGCGCCGTTCGGAGCGCGGCTGTTGAGAATCCGTGATCTGGTGGAGAAGCCAAGGCCGGAAAAAGCTCCATCAAACCTGGCGATTACCGGGCGCTACGTTTTGCCGCCACAGATTTTTGATTGTCTGGAGCGTACCAAGCCGGGTGCAGGAAACGAAATCCAGCTAACCGACGCGCTGCGTATCCTGGCGCAGGAGGATGGCTTGTGGGCGTATATTTATAACGGCATCTCTTATGATGCGGGCGACAAACTCGGGTTTCTGAAGGCGACGGTGGAAATTGCACTGCAGAATAAAGAGCTTGGGGGCAACTTCCGCGAGTATTTGAAGAACTTGAAATTGTAGAGGCCAGCTGGGCATTCAATGAGCACGCGCATTCTGGGGATTGAATCTTCGTGCGATGAGACGGCGGCGGCGGTGGTTGCCGACGGGCGCGAGATTCTGTCCAGCGTGGTCGCGTCGCAGATCGACATTCACCGAAAATATGGCGGCGTGGTGCCGGAGCTGGCGTCGCGCGAACATTTGCGACAGATTGTGCCGGTGGTGCGCGAAGCGCTTGCTCAAGCTGGAATGAAACTTTCCGATGTGGATGCGATTGGCGTGACGCAAGGCCCGGGCCTCGTGGGCGCGCTGCTGGTGGGAATTACGTATGGAAAAACGCTGGCGCAGGCGCTGAGCAGGCCACTCCTTCCGGTGAATCATCTCGAAGGGCACGTGCACGCGGTTTTCTTGGAGGCGCATAAAGCCGGGCGCGCGGCGAGATTCCCGGCAGTGTGCCTGATTGTTTCCGGCGGGCACACGGTCCTTTACGAAGTAAAGACGGAAGGTGCGAACGCGCAGGAGGCCGGCGCGAAGCTGAATTATCGAAAGCTGGGGCAAACGCGCGACGATGCCGCCGGTGAAGCGTACGACAAAGTGGCAAAGCTTCTTGGGCTGGGCTATCCCGGCGGGCCGATTCTCGACTGGCTGGCTGCTGCGGCGGGCGGTGTGCCGGCGCCAGTGAAATTTGGCGTCACGAAAATGAAGGGGAATGCTCTCGATTTCAGTTTCAGCGGGCTCAAGACGGCAGTGCTGTATCACGTTCGCGAAAATGGAGAGTACGGCGAAGAAATTCGCAAACGGGAAGAGGCGCTGGCCCGCGGGGAACAAAAAGTCGAGCAACTGCTCCCGTTTTGCACGCCCAAAACTCTTGGACTTGTGCGCGAATTTCAAAACGCTGTTGTGCGCGATCTGGTCGAACGAACGCTCAACGCCGCAGAGCAACTTTGTGCGGAGAGTATTCTCGTTTCCGGCGGCGTGGCCGCCAATTCGCAATTGCGCGCCATTTTCGAAGAGCGGGCGAAGGCTGCGGGCATTGAAGTGTTTTTCCCGAGCCGCGCGCTCTCTACTGATAACGCCGCGATGATCGCGGCGGCAGCTTATTCCCGCTTTCGCGCCGGAATACTCGCGGACACGTCGCTCAACGCCGACCCCAGCCTCGCGCTTGCTTAGAAAGAGTCCGCGACAAGAGACGCTATGAAGGCGCGGAATTTTCAGCCCTTTGTCAGCGTTCGAGCCTGCTTCGGCAGAAGCAAGACGAGCGCCGCGGACAGGAACATTGGGATTCCGGAGAGGGCCAGGCCCGCGGAGAGGGTTCCCGTTCTCTGGCTAATGAAACCGATCGCAGCCGGCCCCACGAACCCGCCAAGATTTCCCACGGAATTAATCAGGGCGATGCCCGCTGCGGCCGAATAACCAGTCAAAAATTCACTTGGCAACGTCCAAAAGGGACCAAGACAACTGAAAACGCCAGCAGCCAGCAAACACAAAAGCGCCACGGAAAGGAATGCGGAAGGGCTGGTGCCCAGCAACACGAGGGCTGTTCCAGTCGCGAGAGCCGGGATTGCAACGTGGTATTGCCGCTCCAGGGTGCGGTCGGAACTGCGCGAAACAAGGATCATCGCTGCGAGACCTACTAGGCTGGGAATCGTTACCAGGAGCGCGATCGTGCTATTGGAATAGAGGCTGGAGAGGGACCTCACCAGCTGCGGCGCCCAAGAATTCAGCGCATAGATGGCGACGGTTATCCCAAAATAAATCAAGACGAGAACCCATACGCGGCCGCTCGCCAGGGCTTGGAGCACTGAGTAACTGCGCTGCGTAAATTTCTGCTGTTCTTCGCGTTGCAACTCCGCCTGAATCCACTCTTTCTCTTCTGGGTCGAGAAACCTGGCTTCCTGAGGGCCGCCTGGCAAAAGCAAGTAAGTGACTGCGCCGCAGACAATGGCGGGCGCTCCCTCCAGAATGAGCAGCCACCGCCAACTGCTGATGCCGAGCCAGTGCACATGATCCAGGATGAAACCAGAAACCGGAGCGCCCAGGATCGTAGTGACGGGTATGCCGATCATGAAGAGCGCAAGGGCACGCGCCTGTTCGCGTTGGGGAAACCAGTACGTGAGATACAAAATGATTCCAGGGAAATAGCCGGCTTCAGCCAGCCCCAACACAAAGCGCGCAATGTAAAGTTGCTGCACCGTATGGACGAAGCCGGTCAGCATGGCCACAAGTCCCCAGGTAAGCAGGATTCGGGCGATCCAGACGCGCGCTCCGATTTGGTGCAGCAGCAGATTGCTGGGGATTTCAAAAAGGAAGTAGCCAAAAAAGAAAATCCCGAAAATGAATCCGAACTGCTGGCTGCTGATGGCCAGCTCTTTGTTCATTGTGAGCGCGGCAAACCCAATGTTGTTGCGATCGATGAGTGCAACGACGAAAAGCGCAAAAACAAATGGGAGAATCCTGAAGCGTATTTTCTGGATAGTTCTGGCGCCGGTGGGCACCGCGTAAGCAGCTGTTTCAACGGCCACAATCACCTCGCGGTCGATCGGTTGGGCCAAATCATTTCATCGGCAGGCTGCCGCCCTGAGACGCGGAAAGATTGCAGGAACTCTATGCGGCGAAGATATGAGTGTCAAGCAGGTCCCGCATCCCTTCTTCCGCGTTGTCTCGCGCGTGGAGGTATACTTTCGCGAGCATGGAGACTTCGGGAAGCCTAGGCACGCGATTCCAATATTCCAGCGATCAATCACTGCTGGTTTATTTCGACGAACAAGTTGAACAGAAGAAAACGGGCGGGGCTGGAGCCCTGCCTCTGCAAAGTCGGATCACACTCCGAGCGAATGAGAATGTTCGCAGGCTGCTGCGGTTGCTGGAATTAGAGCCGGTTCCGGGCGTACGCAATTTGCATCCGGCTTATTGTTCGCTGCTGATCAAGTTCGATGCGATTGGAATGCGGCACCAGGAATTGGAAGCGATTCTGCGCAAATATCTTGAGCGGCTTGAGGAAGTAAGACTGCCGGAGCCGCGGCACGTGGAAATCCCGGTTTGCTATGGCGGTGAGTTTGGTCCGGATTTGGCTGGGGTATGCGCGAGGCGCGGAATAACACAGGCGCGGGCGATCGAATTGCACGCTTCCGTAGAGTATGTGGTTTATTTTTTGGGGTTCGTCCCGGGATTTGCGTACCTCGGGGAATTGCCGGAAGAGTTGGTGATGCCGCGGCTGGCGGCGCCGCGCAAACGAGTTCCGGCGGGCAGCGTGGGGATCGCGGGAAATCAAACCGGCGTGTACCCGTTCGCGACGCCGGGAGGATGGAGATTGATCGGGCGCTCGCCGCTTAAAATGTTTCGGGCTGATAGCGACAGGTTGAGCCTTTTGTCCATTGGAGATCGTGTGCGATTCACGCCGACTTCGCGCGAACGATTCGCGGCGCTGGAGAGCCCATGAGGGTGATCGAGGTGCTGGAGCCGGGGCTTCTTACGACAGTGCAGGATCTTGGGCGAGAAGGATATGGGCCGTTGGGCGTTTCACCTTCGGGAGCGGCTGACGCGGTTTCACTCCGGACCGGAAATCGGCTGCTGGGTAATGCCGAGGGGGAAGCCGGGCTGGAAATGACGCTGCTTGGCGGGACGTTCGCGTTTCCGGAGGGCGCGGTGCTGGCGCTGGCTGGCTCGGACCTCGGCCCGACGCTGGAGGGGAAACCGGTTGAGATGTGGACTCCGTTCGAGGCGAAATCAAAGCAGGTGCTTCGATTTGGGCCGACGCGATCGGGGGCGCGGTGTTATTTGTGCGTTCGGGGCGGGATCGAAGTTCAATTTTTTTTGGACAGCGCGTCGACGCACATTCTGAGCGGCCTGGGCGGGCATAAAGGGCGGGCGTTGAAGAAAGGCGACGTCCTTACTATTGGGCTGGCGAACAGGAATGAACAAAAGATAACAGGCAAGAATGCCTGTTCCACTGGAGGCGCTGGCACAGTTTGTAAGCGACGACTGTCGGCCCGGACGCTGAAAGAGTTGCAGCCACGAAAGGTATTGCGCGTCACGCCAGGTCCGCAGAGCGGTTGGTTTTCGGAGGCGACAAAAAAGATTTTTTATGAGAGCACATATCGCGTGGCGGAGGAGTCCAACCGGATGGGGATTCGGCTACAGGGCGGGGCGATCCCGGCGCTGACCGGCGGAGAAATGATTTCGGAAGGCGTAGCGCTTGGGGCAGTGCAGGTGCCAGAGGGAGGGCAGCCCATTATTCTCTTTGTAGAGCAGCAAACCACCGGGGGATATCCGAAGATTGCCAACGTGATTTCGGCGGATTTTCATAGCCTGGGGCAGCTTCGGCCACGCGATGAGATTCGGTTTGAACAGGTCGACTGGGACACGGCGCGAGCGTTGCTAAGAGAACAGGAAAAACTTCTCGCGTCCGGGGATTTGATTTGGGAATGAAAAGCGGTGAGCTCAAGATCGATTTGAATTGCGACATGGGCGAGGTGCCGGAGGCGATTGCGGACGGCACGCAGGAAGCGCTGATGCGCTCGATCACGTCGGTCAACATCGCTTGCGGCGGGCATGCGGGCGACGAACAGACTATGAAGAGCACGATCGAGCAGGCGCTGCACTGGAAGCTGGCGATTGGGGCGCACCCGGGCTATCCGGATCCGGCGAATTTCGGGCGGCTGGAATTGAAACTGCCGTTGAATGAGATTTCCGCTTCCATTTTTGAGCAAGTTAAAGCTCTCGCCGATGTGGCCGCCAGATGCGGAGGGCGCGTGGTGCACGTCAAGCCGCATGGCGCGCTTTACAATCAGGCGGTGCGCAATCGCGAGCTTGCTGAAGCGATTGCGAAAGGCGTCGTGCGATGGAGCCGAGACGTTGTGTTGGTTGGACTCGCCGGCTCGCCGATGCTGGATGTCTTTCGGGAAGCAGGATTCGCGGTGGCCGCGGAAGCCTTTGCCGACCGACGGTACGAAGCGGATGGAACGTTGCGCTCGCGTAAGTTCAAGGATGCACTAATCCGCAATCCGGAAGAAGCAGCGTGGCAAGCTCTGGGCATCGCGGAGCGAGGCGTAGTGATCGCCAGCGACGGCAGCGAAGTTAGTGTGGACGCCCAAACCATCTGCATTCACGGCGACACTCCCGGCGCGCCGAAGATTGCCGAAACGGTGGCGCGGACCCTGCGCGAAGCCGGAGTCACGCTCAATCAGCTCTCGTAGTCCGAACGACGAAATCCCGCTGCTCAACGACTAGACCGTACCGGTCATCCGTGGAAGGCGTCCCATTTGCGGAGGGTGACTACCATGCAGAATCATCGACAGTTGGCGAACGACCGCCGCTGGCGGCCGTTCTGTGGCATGAGCTGGAGCTGGGTTGCCCGCATCGCTGTGCGCGCACTTTTGTTTTGTCCTGTTGCAGGCGCACAGACCACCGCATCTAACCCCGGCGCACCGGCAGGGTGTCCTGTTGGATTTCTGAAATTTGATCCTGGTGGAGTGAACACGCGCATAAGAAACGTCAGTGGAAAGAAGATTGTCGGGCTGGTCTTCAACGCGGCTCTGGCAGACGCCACCGAGCACTGGAGATGGTACCACTGGGATTTTGACGATAGCCGGCCGATCCGTGAGTTTGGTTGGAACAAGCTGAGCAAAGAGGGCGCGACTAAGAAACTGTCGTGGGACCGGGCGGACATCAATTTTGAACACGGAGGCGGAGGCGCCTTCGTATTGACAAGCGTGTTGTTTGAGGATGGTTCGCTTTGGGAAGAGCAGAAGGACAATGCTTCCTGCAAGTATGTTTGGTACAACAGCAACAAGAAGTCTTTTGCCAGACCGGTACAATTGCCTTTCCGCGAGTAGGCCGCCATAGATAAAAAAAGCGGGCAGCTTGGAACAAGCTGCCCGCAGGGGACGAAGTGCCGCGGAGGCGGCAAGGGCTATTCAAATTTTTCGGTCATCACCGGGAACGTGAGCTTGGCCTTGGCGAGCGACTTGACGACGGTGGCCTCGGCGTTTTCGGCTGAGGTGTTGCGGGAAGTAGCCATCTCGCTAACGAGGAGGTACTTCGCGCGTTCTAACATTTTCTTTTCGCGGAAGGAGAGGGGCTTGCTGCGGCTGAGGGAAACGAGACTCTTGAGGACGACAGCAACTTCGAGGAGGGACCCAGTGCGCATGCGCTCCGAGTTTTCCTTGAAGCGGTGTTTCCAGTCGTGATGAGAGTTAAGTTTGCCGGTTTCGAGAAAGCCCAGGACTTTGCTGGATTCCGCCGAACGAATGACGGAACGAAGGCCAACGGCCGTCGCGTTAGACTGCGGAACCATAACACGCAAGCCGCTGGAAACAATGCGGATCATGAAGTAACGTTCGGTTCTGCCGTTCAAAACTCCGTAACTGATCTGTTCAACAACGCCCACACCATGATTCGGGTAGACGACTTTGTCGCCGATCTTATAGTCCATAAAGTTTGGATGCCCCC
>DASQYT010000378.1:0-5635 GCA_035639075.1 Candidatus Elarobacter sp. | reverse complement strand
TCTGCGGTGAATTTATCCTTGACATGCGAAGGGACATTGGATTTCGTAACGCGGCCGGGATTGGTGCGAGAAGAATGGAGAAAAGTGCCGCCAGTGCGACCGGAGCGATCGACGATTTCTTCGTCGAGAAGGAAGAAATTGTCGGAGTTGTCGTAATCCTTTTCGCGGACCATATCGACAAGGCCGGCCCAGCCGTGGCGAATGCCGATAACCTGATAGCCTTCACGAATGGCGCGAAGAGTGACGCCACGAATAGCTGGATTGAGACCGGGAACGTCACCGCCTCCGGTGAGGATGCCGATGACACCTCTCTTGGTGCTGACGTTTGCCATGAGATTACGAATTGCCCTTTCGCGGAATGCCGAACAGAAAATTATCCTCTACGAATGCGTTTTTAGGAAGAGCCAAGACGGCATTCGTTTTTCAGAATGGACGAATTCAAATCTTCAATTCGGAATTTACACTTCGATTTTTGTTCCGAGGACAACGAGGAACTTGGCAAGCCAAGAATTGAGCGCAGGCCAAGCAGGGCCGGTGATGAGGTTGCCATCGACGAGGGCGTCAGTCATGGGGAGATTGACGTACGTACCGCCGGCGAGAGTGACGTCAGGGCCAGTAGCCGGATACGCGCTGCACTTCTTTCCTTGGAGGACTCCCGCGGCGGCGAGAACTTGCGGTGCATGGCAGATAGCGGCGATCGGCTTATTGGCCTTTGAGAAGTAGCGGACGATTTCGATGACACGTGGATTGAGGCGAATGTATTCCGGCGCCCGGCCACCGGGGATGACGAGAGCGTTGTACTCTTCGGGCTCGATCTGGTCGAAAGTAGCGTTGAGCACAAAATTGTGGCCACGTTTTTCGGTGTAGGTCTGATCGCCTTCGAAATCGTGGATGCAGGTGGGAACGACGTCTCCGGATTTTTTGCCCGGACAGACGGCATGGACGGAGTGTCCGACCATCAGCAGCGCCTGAAACGGAACCATCACTTCGTAGTCTTCGACATAATCACCGACGATCATGAGAATGGATTTCCTAGACATTTGGACCTCCGCGCGTGAAAGAGAATAGCAAAAAAAGAGAGGCCGAGCTGAAGCCCGGCCCCTTCAGAATCAGACAAAGTCAGGCGTTGAGTTGGGACGACGCGGCTGCAGGCACCTGCTCGCTGGAGTCCTGGATCGTGACCACGTCCGTGCGCACCTTCTCCCACTCCAGCAGCGTGAGGCCAAAAGATGCGAAGAAGCGGCGGATCTTGGCGGAGTCCCAGCGCAGCACTTTTTCGCACACCGGAACGAGAACGCTCATGGCGTTGTCGCTGACGACAGTGCGCTTGGCCACGCGGGTGATGAACTTGGCTTCCGAAACAGCGATCGTGAGCCCATCGTACTGATTGATGTGCATCATGACCGGCAGATCGGAGCTGCCATCGCCCATGTAGATGATGCTGTCATGGCTGATGCCGAGGTTGGAGCGGAGCTCCTCGAGCACGGTGATCTTGCCCCATCCCGCCGAAGCCCGAATGATGGAGTCAACTTCCCCGGTTGCTTCCTTGTAGCGGAAACGTGTACCGAAAATGTGATCCGGCGGCACGATGCCCTCGAGCGCCGATTCAATAATCTCCTGCGGCGCCGCAGAGATGACATTGAAATGGAACTTGTAGCCTTCAGCGAGATTGTCGAGCGCCCGCGCGAACAGCGCGACGTCGTGCTTCAAGCGGATACGCTTGCCCGTTTCGGCGAGATGCTCCCGGCGCACTTTTCGAAAATCCGGATCGTGCAGAATCAAGTAGCTTAGCTCCGCGCCCTGCTGGACGAGGTTCATCTCGGCAAGGCCTTTCACCTTGTCGTGAAAGCCGTGGAAGCCGATCAGTTCGCTAAGAACGACTCCCGAGTCGTTGAAACTAAGCGTCTGGTCAAAGTCACTGGCGAGTAGAAATTGTTTGGCCATGTACTGGTACTCCCGTTGCTGCCTTTCTTGGTGGAACGCTCTGGGTTAGCTTCCTTCACCGTCTCTAGAAACACCTTAACTGCATTCTCCCCAGACTACCCCACGAATTATTTTGATGGGTGCTATGCGTTAAAAATGTGAACAATCCATTATACCTCGGTTAGATGCGGTGTAATGGCAAAAGGCACAAAGGAAAGGAGATGAGTGTCCCGAAAAGCAACAAGACGCCGCAAATTCCTTGCGCTGAAAGAGTTAGCAAGGGCGAAGAATAGGAGAAAGAATGAGCATCGAGTCGATTCCTTGACCTTGAAAGGCTATAGGCCCAAGGCGTCCATTTTAGGCTTTTCGTAAACATCATCTTCTCCGGGGTACCGGAGACGATCCTCGAAACGCCGCGTCTCCTTGGCAAGAGCCCACACCAGGCTTTCTCCGGCGGGAAGCGTCTGCGGCCGGCTGCGGAAGATGGGATCTTCAAACGCCAGTGACGCATCGATCCATTGCCACCCAGCGGTTTCGAAGGCTTTCAGAACCTCAGGAAGAACGAAGGCATTCAGTGGATTGAAATGCATCAACAACGTGTGGGGAATGTCACGGCCGAGAACGTCGAGAGCGAGTTGCCGATAGAAAGCCGCGCGATCCAGGAGATGGGCGATCAAGTAATCGCGGTAGGGAGCAATGGGAGCATTGGGCTGCTTCGCAAGGCGGTCAACGAAGCGCTGGCTGACGTACCAATCGGAAGCATCGATGGTGACGTGACCGACACGGTAACTGCGTTCCTTGAGCAAAGCGCGAAAACGATCGCGCTTGTCGGCAGTGTCGCCCTCCTTCAGGAAGGGATAGCGGAATAGCGCGGTGCGGTTGCGATAGGGAGCGATGACCTTTTCGTTTTTCAGAAAATCGGCGGCAAAATCCGCGTAACTCGTTTGTTCGCCATAGAATTTGTGTGAATAGGAATGGCTGCAGATAAGGTGCCCCCCTTGATCCCAGGCGGAAAGCAGTTTTATGCCGTCGGCCTCATCGACACGCATGCCGCAAACAAAAAGCGCGGCGCGGATGTCTCTCTCGGAAATCGCTTTCAAAATGCGGTTGTTGGCTTCCGGCCATTTCAGTGCCAATCCGAGGGAGAGCCTCGGGTCGTCGAGCGTGAGGGCGAGCTGCGGGGGCGCTGAATTGTTGGGAGAGGCTTTTGGCACAGTGCTCTGTGAAAAAAGAGAGGCGCGAACGACGGACGGAAGAAACTGAGAGCAAACCGTGGCCAAGGCGCATTTTATGACATGGGAGAGAACTCTTCGACGTGACGTTTTCTTGCCGCTGGAGATTCTTGTGAGCGCGCGCGTGTACGCTTCGATAGTTTCGGGGACGGCCTGGCTGTAAACAAACTGGCCTTCACGGCGGCAGGCGATTAGCCCGGCTTCGTTGAGAATTTTCAAGTGATGCGAAACCGTTGCGGGAGTGACGCCACGCATCGAGACGATTTCTCCGCAGCTTATGCACTTGCTGGCGGAGATGGCCTGGAAGATCTTGAGGCGCGTCCCGTCGGCCAGAGCTTTCGAGATTTTTTCAATGTGAGAGCGGTCCATTGGCCTTGCCTCAGTGTAACGGACCTGCGTTGCTATCCGCCACAAGGATTGATTCCTGCGAAGACTCCTAAAATAGATGCAACCAATCATTTCGATGTTCATCTAAGTATCGAACTTCAGAAAGCAGGGACAGCTTGCAGGACACTCGCAGACTGCGCAAGGCTTTCTGAACCAGAGAGAAAGCGACGGGAGAGGACCATGAAGAGACTCGAAGGGAAAGTAGCGGTAGTGACGGGCGGGAACAGTGGCATCGGGCTGGCCACAGCAAAGCGTTTCCAAGAAGAGGGCGCGCGCGTTGCCATCGCAGGCCGCAGCAAGAAGACTCTAGACGAGGCGGTGAAAACGATCGGGAATGGCGTAGTGGCCGTGCAGGCGGACGTGGCCAAGCTCGCGGATGTCGACAAGTTGTATGCAGAGGTTTCGAAGAAATTCGGAAAGATCGACGTGTTGTTCGTGAACGCGGGAGTCGCGAAGTTCGCGCCATTTGCAGAGACCTCCGAAAGTTTGTACGACGAGCAGTTTGACATCAACACCAAAGGAGCTTACTTCACCATTCAAAAAGCAATTCCCTTTTTGAACGACGGGGCTTCGATCATCTTGAACACCAGCGTAGTGGATGACCTGGGCAGCCCCAATACCAGCGCCTATGCCGCCACCAAAGCGGCGCTGCGATCCTTCGCACGGACGGCTGCGGCAGAATTAGTGGGCCGTGGGATTCGCGTGAACACCGTAGCCCCAGGCCCAATCGTTACGCCGATCTTTGGACGAACGGGACTGCCGCAAGAAGCCATCGACGATTTCGCAAAGGGTGTCCTGACGCAGGTCCCGATGAAGCGATTTGGACAGCCCGAAGAAGTGGCCGGAGCGGTGGCATTCCTCGCTTCTCAAGATGCGTCGTACATTACCGGAGTTGAGATCAACGTGGACGGCGGAATGGGACAAGTCTAATTCAGTCGCGACGTTCACAGGATACACAGGGCGGCCAAGAGGCCGCCTTTTTTGTTATAGCGAGTTACCTTCCATGCGAAGGGTCTGCCGAATCGGCGGAATTCATGTCAAGAAACCAGGCATGCGCGTTGTCGCCAGGAGAATAGCAATTCCCATCGGCGAAATAGGTGGCGGCACAACGAGCTGTGTATTGCTTGCGACGCGGCGACTGCGCAAATTGCCAGACCGTGGCATAAGGAACTCCGCTGGCAGATGGAAGAGGCGGATTATGCGGGATAGCGCACCCTGGCGAGGGAGGGCAGGCGTCGTTGAAGACCCAGTAGGCTAGGTTACGGCTGCCGATGTTGTTGCGGATGTCGTCGGCGGTAATGATGCTGACTCCGCCTCCTTCGTCGACGGGCATGCCCGAGCAATAGAAGCCGGCGCGATAACCGGCATGCGCCAACTGGTCCACCCAAGCGCGAAGATACGCGTGATACACGGCAGGCAGGCGGCCGCCCTCTTCGATGTCCAGGAATATCACGGTGTGAGATGGAAAGCCTTCCTTTCTTGCGGCTGCCGCGGCTTGGCGCGCGTCGCTTGCTCCCTTTTTCCTAGCCGAAGACATTCGATTCTTGAGGTTGTTGAAGATGTGCTCCTCCGACCACTTTTGCTGAAGTTCGCTGCTCTGCGGGCCGCTGTAGAGAACCAAGAAACCAAAGCCCAGCAAGCGAAGGAGCTCGCGTTTGCGGGACCAGGAATTGGACTTAGCGCCGGGCGGAGGGCCGAGCCAGTAACCGATGAAGGAAAAGGATTTGCGCAGAATAGGGAGCGCGGCATCACCCGGGTAATCGTTTCGGTCGAAGCCGAGATAAGCGCGCGGTGCAGGCGATTGCTGCGAAAGAGCGGACATAGCAAACAAGAGACTGAAGAGAAAAACGATGGTGCTGACTCCGAAAGCCTTTTTGTGGGAGCGAGCGAAGGTGAGCTTCAGCATTCTTCTTAGGAGATCTCTCTGGCGTTTCTGTATTCGAAAAAGCACACTGGTGCCCGGGGTGGGAGTCGAACCCACATGAGGAAAAATCCCCGGAGGATTTTAAGTCCTCAGCGTCTGCCATTCCGCCACCCGGGCATCGGCACTACAAATCTAACGAAGACAAGCAGTTACTGCAACATCGCAGCAC
>DASQYT010000377.1:0-6184 GCA_035639075.1 Candidatus Elarobacter sp. | reverse complement strand
CTGATTTTTTCCCAGGTGGGCAACGGCATCTGGCTCCCCGTGGTAGTGATATTCATTCTGTTGCTAGTGAACCGGCGCGATTTGATGGGGGAATACGTCAACACGATGGCCTTCAACATCGTCGCTTGGGCGACGGCCATCGGCATGATCGCGCTAACGCTGATTCTTACCTACACCGCGCTGTTCCAGCAAAGCGTTCCGCCGCCGCCCTGATGTTTGACTGGGCAACCTGCCGTTGCGCTGACGCAAAGGGTATGTTAACTTTGCGGCGTAAAGGGGTTTCTCAGAAGAGCCTGAGTATACAACGTGTCCTCCAACCACACTTCCAAGACGCTGCACGTCGCCAGCCCCGGTTCGCTTGGGCCGGTCACTCCTGAGGAAGCGCGCCTTCTCGAAAAGCTGGATCTGACGCGGCTGCCGAGGCACGTCGCCGTAATCATGGACGGGAACGGGCGCTGGGCACAGAAGCGGCACCTGCCACGAATAGCGGGGCACCGTTCAGGAACGCAATCCGCGCGCATCACGATCGAGACTTGCGCGCGATTGAAAATCGAGGCGCTGACGCTGTATGCCTTTTCCGTGGAGAATTGGCGGCGGCCCAAGACCGAGATCGATTTCCTGATGGCGCTCCTGCGCGAGTATCTGCGCAAGGAGATGCCGCTGCTGCAAAAGAACCAAATCCGGATGCGGTTCCTGGGCCGGATCGACGAACTTCCCGCGGGCGTGCAAAACGACGTGCGCGAGGCGATGGAGAAAACGGCTGGGAACAAGGGCATGGTGCTCTGCGTGGCGTTGAATTATGGCGGGCGCGCGGAGATTGTCGACGCTTTGAACGCGATTCTTTCCGAAAGCAACGGCCACGGAACGCCGGGCAAAGTTACCGAGGAGCAGCTTTCGCGGCATTTGTACACCGAGGGCTTGCCGGACCCGGACCTGCTGATCCGCACCAGCGGGGAGATGCGGGTGAGCAATTTTCTACTCTGGCAGATTGCCTACGCGGAAATCTTCGTCACCGAAACGCTGTGGCCGGACTTCAACCGGGCGCGCTTGCTCGAAGCATTGCTGGAATACCAGAAGCGGGAGCGGCGCTATGGCGGAATCCGAGAAGACGCAGCTTCCGACGAGAAGCCGGTGCGCGCGGCGGGGCATTGACAGAGACGTGCGAAGGGTTGCTAGTTCAACTCTAGACCGGGAGCCCAATCTTTCGCGGCATGCGGTAGCACGCACGCGACAATCGGCGCGGCATGTGGAATGTGCGAGTGCAGAGGCCAAGTAGCTTTTGGCGACGCCGCACGGTCCGCCTGGTTTACTTCGCGCTCACCTGCTCGTTCCAGCTCTTGGCGCGGCCTTGGCCGTTAAGGAACGGCAGAGCGGTGTCGACCAACTGCGGTGCGAGGCCCATTTCGTAGTGCGTGAGGTTGGGCAGAATCGCCAAGCGATTCTGCGACATGTGCTCGCGCTGCCAGCCGGCATCCTTCAGTCCACCGCCTAGCAACTGGTAGAACTTCACCTCATGCTCCGGCCGAAACATGTCGCTGTCGCCGTAGATGAGCATCACCGGCATGGTCAGTTTTTTGACGTCCGCCGACCAGTCGTACGACTTGCGCATGTAGGCGCCCATCGCATCGAGCAGCTTCGGAAACTCTTCCGGATGCGGGGCAATCGCCACGTACGACTTGTACATCGGCGTTTCCTTCATTTGCCCCGCCATCGCGGCGCCGACTGCCGCCTGCTGCGGAAGCATCTCCGGATAGAATCCGTACTGCGAATAGGGGGTGGAAACCAGCGTCAGGCGGCGAACCATCTCCGGATGTTGAGCAGCGAATTGAAACGCGACGCCGCCACCCATCGAATAGCCGAGCACGTCGACCTTGTCGTAGCCGAGCTTCTTGAGCACGCCAGCCATGTCGTTGCCCATGTTCACCAGGCTGAACTCGCGATCGCCAAGTTCCGTGCGGCCGTGTCCCTGCAGGTCGACGCCGATCACCTGCCGGCTCTGTGCGAGCTTGGCCAGGTTGGGACCGAACATCTCGATCTGGCCGAGGCCGCCGTGAAGAAGCAACAGTGGTTCGCCTGTGCCGTACACGGCGTAGTAGTAGTTGACGCCATTGACGGCAGCATGGCCGGTCTTGACAGGCTTGGGCGTTGCGGTTTGCATGGTCGGCTTCTCCTGTGCTGCTTGAATGATCGTCGGGGCCGCAAAGGTAGCGGCAACAGTCGAAAACATTGCGATCAGCGTCTTAACGGACATCGTGGGTCTCCTCCTGCAATGAATGATGGTGCCCCAAGTGCGTATCTTGAGCAAGCCGGGCCAGGCACCCTCGTTTCGTCCCTCACTTTGCTTCAACGAATTCCAGCTGGTTGAATCTGGTGGAACCTGGACTTCGCGACGGTACTGACCGGCCGAATCCAGCCTCTATCTAGACGTCGAACGAGAGGCGTTATCGGAAACTGACCAACTGTCAAAACTTGCTGGTGGTTAGTTTCCGCGTGGCACCCCTTAGTCCGTTGTACACTTCCCGTGTGCGAACCACCTTGTCCGCGATCATTGATCATTGTTGCGTTGTTTCTTGCGGCGCCTGGGCGCGCGCAGAAAGCTGTTTCCTTTCCCACTGCGGACGGTGGAGTAGTCTCGGCTGACTGTTACGGAACAGGCGAGCGCGGCGTCGTATTGGCGCATGGCGGTCGTTTCAACAAAGGGAGCTGGGAGAAGCAGGCGAAAGCCCTCGCAGCCGCGGGACTTCGCGTGCTGGCGATCGACTTCCGCGGCTATGGCCAGTCACGAGGGCCAGGCGAGTCCGCTCCCATGAGCGCCCCGCTGCACTTGGACGTTTTGGCTGCGGTACGCTACCTGCGTAAGACCGTCACGAAGACCGTAGCAGTGGTTGGCGCCAGTATGGGCAGTGGGGGACGCATCAATCCTTTCGGAGCCCGGCACGATTGATCGTCTGGTGTTCCTGGGCGCGTCACCGAACGGCCCCGCCGAAAAGCTCCAAGCACCTTCACTGGTCATCATGGCTCGCGATGACGCCAACGCAGATGGGCTCCGGCTCCCTGGAATTCGCGCACAGTATGAGAAGGCTCCCCAACCGAAAGAACTGATTATCTTGGATGGCTCCGCGCACGCACAGTTTCTCTTCCAGACAGACCAGGGAGAGAAAGTAATGCGTGAATTCTTCGATTCCTTACCGGAAAATTCTCTGCGCCTGCAAGTGCAGGCGGGAAGTGAACTATTCCTACTACTGGCGACGAGAAGCCTCTCGGACGCACACGACTCTCGTGAATCTGTTGTAAGCTGTGGCGCTTCCGGAGGCGACTGATGCATCCCCTGCGCAAACGTTTGGTTTGGGTTCTTACGCTGATCGTTTTCTTAGTTTCAACGGCTGACGCCCACGTCACGCGCGTGGAGATTGTTTCGCGCGAAGACGTTCAAGGCGGCCGGGCGTTCGGATTGGCGGGCGCTTACGAGAAGATCGTTGGGCGAGTGTACTTTGCGGTCAGCCCGGAAAACGTTCACAACCGGCAGATCGTGGATTTGGATAAGACTCCGCGCAACGCGCAAGGAGAAGTGGAGTTTTCCGCGGACCTCCATCTTTACAAGCCAAAGGATATGAACAAGGGAAACGGCGCCGTGCTGTTTGAAGTTTCGAACCGTGGAGGAAGAGGAATTCTGCGGCTGGTGGACGGCGGAACTTCTTCGGACGCCAACGGCGAATTCGGAGACGGATTTTTGTTGCGCGAAGGGTACACGATCGTGTGGCTGGGTTGGCAGTTTGATCTCGCGGAGGACGGGCAAAAAGTGCGGCTCTCGGCTCCTGTCGCTCATGATCCGGGAGGCAAGGAAATTCGCGGGCTGGTGCGTTCTGATTTCACGCCATCGCAAAAAACCGACGACATGCCCCTGGGGCACATCTTGCTTGGACCGAGCGGAGGAAAAAGCTACCCTGCCGACGATCCTGCCAGCACGAAAAACGTTCTTACCGTGCGCGATGCGCCCGAAGGCCAGCGGCAATCGATCCCGCGCAGCCAATGGAGCTTTGCTCATTCGGTGGATGGCAAACTGACGGCCGACGCTCACTACATTCATTTGGACGGTGGATTTTTGCTGGGCAAGATTTATGAAGTTGTTTACGAGGCGAAGGATCCGGCGGTTGTGGGCGTGGGGCTGGCGGCGGTCCGCGATTTCCTTTCTTATCTTAAGTACGATCCGCAGGCGACGGCTCCGGTTCGCCGCGTCTATGCGGTGGGGATTTCGCAAAGCGGCCGCTTCCTCCGCCATTTCTTGTACCAAGACTTCAACGCGGACGAGCAGGGCCGGCAGGTCATGGATGGCGTGATCGCCCATGTGGCGGGCGCGGGCCGCGGGAGTTTCAATCACCGGTTCGCGCAGCCTTCGCGTGACGCGCAACCGCTGTCCAGCTTCCTTTTCCCGACGGATTTGTTTCCTTATACCGACCTTCCGGAAAACGACCCTGAGACGGGCGAAACCGCCGGCCTCTTGGATGCGGCGAACAGGTCGCGCACGGCGCCGAAGATTTTCTTCACCAATACTTCGTATGAATACTGGGGCCGCGCGGCATCGCTGATTCATACCTCGCCCGACGGCTTGAAAGACTTCACGCCGGGTGAAAATGCGCGTATTTATTTTCTCGCGGGACTCCAGCATTTTTCCGCGGCGTTTCCAGCACAACAGGTCACGGCCGGCTCGCCGGACTTCACCGCGCAACAAAGACACAATCCGAATCCCATCCAATGGTTTTGGCGCGCGCTGATCACGGACATGGACCAGTGGGTGAAAGACGGGAAGGAACCCCCGCCAAACGTTTATCCGAAAATTGCCGACAGCACGCTGGTTCCCTTGAGTAAATGGAAATTCCCGAAAATTCCCGGCGTGAATATGCCTCATGAAGTGAACCTGGCGTACCATCTCGATTTCGGGCCGCAATGGAAATCAGGGATTATTTCGAACGAGCCGCCTAAGGTTGGAAAGGCGTTTGCTGTTTTGGTTCCACAAACGGACGGCGATGGAAACGACTTGGGAGGAGTGCGCCTGCCGGAACTGCAAGCGCCGCTGGCTGCGTACACCGGTTGGAATTTGCGAGATCCGAGCATCGGCGCTCCTGACCTTAGGCTTAGCTTCCTTGGCTCTTTTCTGCCTTTTGCTCGCAACGCTGCGGACCGCGAAAAATCCGGCGACCCGCGGCCTTCGATCGTGGAGCGGTACGCCTCTCGAGAACAATACATGGGCAAGTTTGCCGAAGCGGCTAAGAAGTTGATCCAGGAACGTTTTCTGCTGCCGGAAGATTTGCCGGCAGTGCTCGAGCGCGGGCGGCGCGAATGGGTCGAAATCGCCGGGGAGAAATGAACGAGCCATGGTGTCAGCTGCATGAAGAGGACAGACAGGAATGTCTGTCCTACTGTGCGTGATTTACTTTGCTCAATGTGATGAGATGAAGGCCGCGATTTCTTGGGGGATTCCATTTCTATGACGTGGAAGCGGGTGGCGACAGCCGTCGTCTTGATTCCGTTTGTTGTGGGGATCGTGCTGTGGGGATCGACGGCAATTTTGGCGCTGGCAGTTGGATTGGTGACGATGCTAGCGCTGTTTGAATATTTTGCTTTAGGAGATGCAATCGGGCACCGGGCTTACCGCTTTTGGACGGCGACTTGCGCACTGCTGCTCATTTTTGTGCAGTGGCTTGTGGCTGAAGGGGCAGTATACAGGCTATCGGGCGATTTAATCGCTTATCGCAAGGTCTGGTGGTTTCCCGATGCCGCTGCCGGAATCGAAGAGACGTTCTTCCTATTCGTGCTCGGTATCGCCGCGCTTACACTTTTTACGAGACGCCCTCTTGTGGAAGCCCTGCCGTCGGCAGGAATTAGCTCCAGCGGCCTGGTGCTGGTGGCGTTCCCGTTGTCTTATACGGTGCGGCTACACGGGTCTGGCACGCAGGGGCCGCTACTTCTGCTCTTCGCGATGGTGATTATCTGGGTGGGGGATACGGCAGCTTATTTCGTCGGGCGATCTATTGGTAGGTACAAATTGGCGCCGCATTTGAGTCCCCATAAGACTTGGGAGGGGACGGCGGCGAGTTTAGTTGGCTCGCTGATCGTGGCGGTCGTGTTTGCGCGATTGATGACTGTGCCGCTGCCGCATCTGCTGGGGATGGCGGCGGTGGGAAAT
>DASQYT010000376.1:0-5794 GCA_035639075.1 Candidatus Elarobacter sp. | reverse complement strand
GTTAGCAGGCCTGCTCTTTCAAATGGCGCGCGGACCGCGGAGAAGTCTTATTGGAAGCATAAACATGGCGCTAAAAAGACCGAGAATGCCGTGAACAGCAATTCCCACAATGCGGAAAGGCAGCGTCAACAACCAGACGATGGGATACAGCACGAGAGCGAGCAACGCAATCGGCCAGCACAAAATAAATAAAATGATCCACAAGAAGAAAGCAGCCATGGCAACCTCGTTTGTGGCGGCTCTTAAACATTGAGTCCGGAGTGTAACCGCGTAACCGCCAGCCTCAATTCTATCTTACGAAAGTACCCGCGGAAATGTTTCCTTGACGGCATACTCTTTGAGCCGCAGGCGCGTGGCGATGGACGCGGGTACTTCTGCGTCGAGGCGCATGAGCGAATCGTCGATTTCCGAATGGAGGACGCGCCCCAATGCATGAATCATGGCCAGGGTGCGACCTTCCGCAAGCGGCAAGCGGATGGAAATCGTTACAACGGGATCGGTGGGCATCTCGGCGTCCATGCGCCGCAGCAATTCCTCGATTCCTCCGCCCGTCAAAGCGGACATAAGCACTGGCGTGCTACCGGCACCAGGACGTCTCCCTGCGCCGTTCGTGACCGTTTTTCGCTCTTCAGCTGAAAGCCGGTCCATCTTATTGAGTACCCGCAGCCTGGGACGGCGGTCCACGCCCAGTTCATGCAAAATCTTGTCGACTTCCTCGTCAAGCTCATCGTGGTGTGGATTGGAGACGTCGCTCACGTGGAGGATCAAAGCAGCTTCCTGCACTTCTTCGAGCGTTGCGCGAAACGCCGTCAGCAACCCTTTTGGCAGGTCGCGGATAAATCCCACAGTGTCAGAGACGAGGACCCGACGGTTCGAGGGAAGACGCAAGGCGCGGACCGTGGGATCGAGCGTGGCGAACATCCGCGAGGAAACCAGTACTTCGGCGCGGCTTAAGGCATTGAACAACGTGGACTTGCCTGCGTTGGTGTAACCCACCAGCACGATCGTGCCGAGAGGGATGGCATTGCGGGCTTCACGGCGCAACGCCCGTTGCTTACGAACTTCATCGATGCTAGTCTCGATTTTGCGGACCCGGTCGCGAATCCGGCGCCGGTCAGTCTCCAGTTTCTTTTCGCCAGGTCCGCGAACGCCGATACGTCCTGCACCGCCGCCCGCTCCGCCCGCGCCACCTCCGCCGCTTTTGCCGCCAAGCCGCGACATCGCGGTTCCTTTTCCCGTCAGGCGGGGCAGCATGTAATTCAACTGGGCCAGCTCTACCTGCAGTTGGCCTTCGCGGCTCCGGGCGTGCCTCGCGAAAATATCGAGAATCAATTGTGTGCGGTCGATCACGCGGCGTTCCGTGGCTTCTTCGATGTTGCGCTGCTGCACGGGAGAGAGATTGCTGTCGAAGATGATCAGCGGCGCATGGTGTGCCGTGGCTTCGGCGCGAATTTCATCCAGCTTACCGCGGCCGACGAGCGTGGCAGGATCGGCGGCATCACGCATCTGGAAGACGGTTCCGGCGATCTCCGCCCCTGCGCTGCGCGCCAATTCAACGAGTTCTGCAAGCGACTCGCGGCCTTGCACACCCGCCGGCATGCCAGGAAATCGAGGCGTGCGCTTCCAGCCAACGCCTACCAGCAAAGCGCGTTCTGCATTCGAAACCTGATGCTGTGTTTTCGTCACTGAGTTCGGTCGGGAGTCATCGTGGGACTGGCGCATTTCTTGCCGGCCTCATCCCGACAGTAATTATACGCCTCTCTTTCCGGCCCGGCGACCCGTCTCTCACTGCGTGAATCTTGGTCGGAAAAACGGCGGTTTGCGAAGCCTGCGGACCCGTGGGAAGATGGATTCATGCGAAAACAAATTCTCAATACTCTATTATTTCTGGCGACCGGAATGATGCTGGTTGAGAACACCCAGGCTCAGCAGACGCCGGCGGCAAATACTCAAAAGGCTCCGGCGACGAAGGCTGCGCCAGCGCCCGCTCCTGACGCTCAAAAGACGCCTGCAGCAAAGACGGGACAGGCAGCCAAGCCAAGAACGCAGCCCGTTCTAACTCTGAAGACCCAGAAAGACAAGGTCAGCTACGCTCTGGGAGCTAACCTGGGGATGAACCTGCACAAAGAGTCCGTGGAAGTGGACACCGCCATTGTGCTGCGGGGCTTGAAGGACGCTCTCGCAGGGGGCAAGTTGCTGTTGACGGATGATGAAGCCAAAGCCGCGCTCACACAACTACAGACGGACTTGCGCAACAAACAGATGGAAAAAATGAAAGAGGCGGCGGATCTGAATAAGAAAGCAGGCACGGAATTTCTGGAAGCGAATAAGGCCAAGGAAGGCGTCGTGACGCTGCCGAGCGGACTGCAATACAAAATCTTGACCGAAGGTACGGGACCAAAGCCCCTAGCGACCGACACTGTCTCTTGCAATTATAGGGGCACGCTTCTGAACGGCACGGAATTCGACAGCTCCTACAAGCGCGGCCAGCCAGCGTCATTTCCTGTGACTGGCGTTATCAAGGGATGGACGGAAGCTCTGCAACTCATGCCCGTGGGGTCGAAGTGGCAGCTCTTCATTGCCTCGGACCTAGCTTACGGCGATCGCGGAGCGGACCCGCGCTCTGGCATCGGCCCCGGCGCAACACTCATCTTCGAGGTAGAGCTGCTTTCCATCCAGGAAAAACCAAAAACAGCGATAGCGCCGAAATCACCAGACAAATAAGCAAGTTTGTCGTCGCTGTGAATTCGGCTTAGCTAAAACGCTTCTGCTGCTTCAGTTCTGAAGCCATTCGAGTACGCTGGCCTGCACGCCGGCATCATCGCCAAATCCTGAAAACCATTGGACGCCCGGCTCCTTGCGAAACCACGTAAGCTGGCGTTTGGCGTAACGGCGCGTGGCCTGACGAATTGCTTCTATGGCTTCCTTCAGAGTCCTCTCGCCTCGCAGTACCGCGCGCAATTCCCGGTAACCGATAAAGTCGAACGCTTTCGCATTCTCATTCAGGCCGCTATCAAGCAGCGCCTGCACTTCGCGCATCCAGCCCTGTTCGAGCATAGCGTCCGTTCTCGCATTTATGCGCTCATTGAGCTTCTCGCGCGGGGGCATTAATCCAACTTTCAGAATGCGCCAGCCTTCGAGCGGGACGCGACCGGTGCTATGCACTGCCGATATCGGCTTGCGCGCAAGGATACATACTTCGACCGCGCGGATCAGCTTCTGTTCGTCCGCAGGCGCGATTTTCCTGGCTGCTTGCGGGTCGAGCCGCTTCAAAATGCGATGGAGATACCCCGGTGGATGCTCATCGATGCTCGCGCGGAGCCGTTCGCGCAACTCTTCTGAACGTTGCGGAACGTCCGCAAGGCCTTCAAGCAGCGCACGCAAATACAATCCTGTGCCGACCGTGAAGACCGGCAGACGTCCCCGCTTTTTCAGGTCTTGCAGAATTTGCAAAGCCATTTGGCGGTACGCGCCTGCTGTTGCGTTGTCCTTTGGATCGAGAACGTCGATCAGGTGATGCAGAACTCCGCGGCGTTCCTCGAGGGTGGGCTTTGCGGTGCCAATATCAAAGCCGCGATAGAGCTGCGTTGAATCGCAGGCCACTACTTCTCCGCCGAAACGCTCCGCAAGCTTCACGGCGAGCGCCGACTTTCCCGAAGCCGTGGGGCCAACGATGGCCACGAGAGGCAAGAGCGTGTTGCTTTCGTTCATCGAAAGAGAAGATGCCGCGCGCGAACAAAAAGAAAGATGAGCACAAAAAGGGCGAGGAGAAGACTACCCAAAACCTGTTGGCGCGGGACTTTCACTTTTGCTGGTAATAAGACTCGAGAGGAATGTTGTAGAGATAGGTGTAGCGCAGCTCGATATAAGGCCCCTTGAACTGCGCGGGCAGCGGCTCGAAGGGATTCGACGCGCGCACGGAAGAGAATGCGGCGCGGTCCAACGGCTCCTTCCCCGAGTTGCGCTGGATCACCGGCTCGTCGGAAGGCACGCTGCCGTTCTGCATGATTCTGAACGTGAGCACAACTATGCCTCTCTCCCCAAGCTCGACGGACCCAGGCATGACGGCGAACCAATTGCGTTTCACCGTAACATAAACGCGCTGGAGATAGCTGTTGAAATCCACGCCTTGATCAGGCGTGAGCATCTCCAGGCCCCCGTAGGCCGTCCCGCCTCCGCCCCCGTGCGCAACACCGCCAGGAAGTTGGCCGCCTCCTCCGATCGGCCGGGGACCGGAAGGGCGAGTGGCTTTCAAGGAATCCTGAATGCTTTGGCTCGGTGAAGTTTCTTTTGGCAAGACCAGGTTCGGCCGAGGCTGCGGAGCGTCGGGGGTTTCAAGCTTTAGCGGAGCTTTCGCTACTGGCGCGTCATCTTGCGTCTGCGGAGCAGCTTGCGCAACGTTTGGCTTGGGTTCGGGCGCGCTTGGCAATTCTTTCACCGGACGTTCCGGCTGGGGCGCTGGAATGCTAGGCGGCGCGACTTCGCGCAATACACGCGCGTTGACATGCACCTTGGGCGGTGGTTGTGCTGGACGACTCGATGGCTCTAATGATTCCAGCCTCCATGGCGGGAGTAACGGCGTCAATTGCCTTTGCGCGAGTTCTATTTCAGCTTGCGTCGGCTGGTGCGGCGGAAAAAGCCTTGATTGGAAAATCAGGAAAATGAACAGGAGTGTGTGAAACGTGATTGAAATCAAACGCGTAGCGAGCTGCCACTTGTGCTTCTCGTCTCGCTGTTCTGGAGCGATTAGCTGAACTTCCCCGGTACTGAATATATCCGGGTCGACCAGGTCTTCCGGAACGTGCAGCGGATGCTCGCTCATTTCCGGCGGCGCGGAACCCACAGGCACAGCAATACGCGAGTCCAGGTCTGTGGGCTGCAGCGGCGTCGAATAATCCTCCCTGACGCCGTACGCTTCACGACTCACGTCGCGGGGCACAACAACGCGCGCCGCAATGGATTCCAGAGGCAGATTCGAGGGAATCGTTGAGTTCCCATTCAAATGCACTATGGGCAGCATCGCCGGGACCAGCGTGCGCTCGTCCATTGTAGTGGGACGGCGGCGCTGCGTTGGCGCATCCACCGTCGCAGGTGGACGAGCATCGAACGGGACCAGAATCCGTGAAATCATCTAGTTTTGTCTTGTGTAGCGAATGAGCCTGTTTGGACGCGCGCGGCGTGCTCTTGGATGCTTGCCATAACACGGGTGGCCAATTCGAGCGCCGCGCGGCCCGCTGCCCCATTAGTGCGGGGCTCCTTGCGCGAGCGTGAAGCGTTGACGAACGCGTCGAGTTCCGCTTGCAACGGTTCGACTGCCGGCGCATTCAGCTTCTCAAATCCAAACTCGGGCTGCGGACCGGGCTTCTTTACGCCGATGCGAAGGGCATCGCGCCGGGCATAATCCAGAGAAATGTACTCATGCTGCTGGAAGAAGCGCATTTTGCGCACACGCTCCGTGGAAACTCGGCTGGCGGTAATATTGGCTACCGCTCCTCCGGCAAATTCCAGGCGCGCGTGAGCGATGTCCACTTTTTCGGTAAGGACCGGAATCCCAACGGCTTTGACTTCCACAACAGATTCGCCAACCATCGCCAGCAAAATGTCCAGATCGTGAATCATTAAATCGTAGATTACGTCCACGTCGAGGCTGCGCGGCGTAAAAACGCCTAGCCGGTGCACTTCGAAAAACAGTGGCCGGTTCAGGATCGGTTCAACGGCAGTCACCGCAGGATTGAAACGCTCGACGTGGCCTACCTGCAGAATCCGCCCGTTTTTCTTCGCGGCTTTGAGAAGT
>DASQYT010000375.1:0-13645 GCA_035639075.1 Candidatus Elarobacter sp. | reverse complement strand
TCCTTGCGGTGCGATTTTTCCTTCCACATGGTCAGGCCGGAAAATGATTTCCGCATATTTACCGCTTTCGAGAACGTCTTTGTGCATTTTCCTGTCGCGTCCATCATTGCCACTATTTCCGCTGGTTGCGTCAACGATGATTTCGCCGCTGGCCTTTCCTGTCGACATATCCAGTTGGAGATTCCCTTTCTTGAATGCGAATGATCCGTGGACTGTGTGAACCGTGCTCTCAAGCGTCCAGTGCACTTTGCTCTGAGATGGATCGGTCTCGAGGATAATTTCGCGCGCGGGAGGCTGGGGTGCGGCATGCTGCGGAAGAGCACTGAGCACCAGCACAAGCACGGGCGCTGCCACCAGAAAATAGAAAAACCCAACGAGACGGCTTCGAAACCAATTCATCTTATGTTCGCTCGATTCACGCCGTCAGTAATTGCCAACCAAGGCGTAAGCTTGTGGCCGCCAGGAATTCCGGGGAGGACTCTCCCAGGTGCACTGCCAGCAGTCGCGCGAACAGTTCCGGCTTCCGCGCCAGACATCGCAGCGTGCGCGCTCTTAAGGACGGATAGCGATCCAGCAGCAGCAGAAGCCGGCTCATGGTGTCCGGACGCTTTGCTAAATGGCGGTGCCCCCGTTGGTAGCTCTGAAGGTTTCCGCTGCTCAATGCGTCGGCGAGCGCTATCGCCTGGTGAAAACTCAGACAAAGTCCTTCTCCCGTGATAGCGTCCACACTCCCGGAAGCGTCTCCTATCAACGCGATATTCCCGCGGTAGACCTGATTCAGGCTGCGCGTCACGGTCACAGCGCCTCGCTCCGCTGCGCTACGCTCCGCATAACGTAAGCAACTGGCTAGCTTGGGAAACTCCTTCCAGGCATTCTGAAGCCGCATGCGCGGATCGCGCGAAATCAAGGCGACACAAGTCTCGTCGTTGCCGAGCGGGGTGACGTACACTTGCGCTCTCTGGCCCCAATGAACCTCCATACAATCGGTCCACGCTTTCACGCGAAAGTGCTGTCTCTGCGCAAACCGTGTTTCTCGCCTCGCTGACCGATCCAATCCGATCCAACGCCTCACGCGGGAGTGGATTCCATCGGCGCCGATGATCCATTTTGCCTTGAAGATCGCATTGCCAAGGACGACGCCGTCGGTGGGTAGACCAGTGACTGGCGTGTTCCAGAGGAGTCTGACTCCGCACTTCTGCGCACGGTCGATCATTCTTTGGTGAAGGACTGTTCGACGCACTCCGAATCCGCTGGCGCCCGAAAAGTTAGCTTCCACCGAAGTCGCAGCGTCGACGAATCGGACTCCGCGGAAAACCAGGCCATCGTGTGGGCGAATCGCCACACCAAGCTGGCGCAGCGCAGCCATGGTGCCCGGCATGAGTCCTTCACCGCAAGCTTTGTCAATGGGAGGTTTTGCGCCGTCGGCGACGGTAACATCAAAACCCTTCATTCGCGCGGCGATGGCCGCTGCTAATCCTGCCGGGCCCCCGCCTATGACCAGCACACCAATCCCTTCACCCATGTCATCTCCCTGGATTTTTCCGCTCTGCACAACTGAACCTGCATTGGTTAGATGTTAGGAACCTATAGAAGATTGTCCGCTAGCGCCACAATTTATCGCCCGGCCGGGAGTTGAACGATATGTTGTGAGCTGAAGTTGCATAAACTGAATTTATTTCATTTAGCATAAGTATTAATTTGACTCATTGACTTCCCTGCCCCATCCTGCTACTTTGGATGGCGAAGACATATGCTTTGCCTCTCCATCACAAACGATCAGATTCTTTCAAGGCATGGGAACGCCCGAATTGTAGACTCGATTGTTTTACGAATTATTCCCGTCCCTGTAAGAGGGGCAACAGGCGGATGATGGCGGCCTAGTACAGCATCACCGAGGCTTTTGAGGCCATCATCCAGTCCTGGATGATGGTTTTTGTTTTTTCGGGTTGCAATTTTTGTTGTGGGAGCGCTGGATGACCATGGAAAGGACTCCGCAGTGAGCGACTCTTTGCCCAAACCGCGCAGCCGGGCTCTGATTGATGGCGCAAACCGTGCGGGCGCGCGCGCCATGCTTCGCGCCTGCGGCCTCCAAGATGATGACTTCAAAAAGCCGCTCATTGGTGTGGCAAATACCTGGATCGAGATTGGTCCCTGCAACTATCACCTTCGCGAACTCGCGCAGCACGTAAAAGAGGGCATTCGCGCCGCCGGCGGAACGCCTCTGGAGTTCAACACGGTCTCCATTTCCGACGGCATCACCATGGGCACGGAAGGCATGCGCGCATCCCTTGTGAGCCGCGAAGTGATCGCCGATTCCATCGAACTTGTTACCCGCGGAAATCTCTTCGATGCGCTGGTTGTTCTTGTTGGCTGCGACAAGACGATTCCGGGCGGCATCATGGCCCTGGCCCGGCTGAATATTCCGGGACTCATTCTATATGGCGGCTCCATTGCCCCTGGTCAGTTTGAGGGCCACGCCGTCACGATTCAGGACGTCTATGAAGCCATAGGCAAACACGCGCGCGGTGGGATGACGGACGCTCAGCTCAAGTCCCTTGAGGTTTCCGCTTGTCCAGGAGCTGGCGCCTGCGGCGGACAATTTACCGCGAACACCATGGCGCTGGTCTGCGAATTCCTGGGGATTGCGCCGATGGGACTCTCCAGCGTTCCAGCGACAAATGCGGAAAAAGCGGCCGCTGGTCATCGCGCGGGGGAATTCGTCCTCGAACTTCTCCGGCGCGACGTCACGCCCTCGAAGATTATCACGAAAGCGGCGATTGAGAACGCCATCACCGGAGTTGCTGCAACCGGCGGCTCGACAAACTCTGTGCTGCATCTTCTGGCCATCGCCAACGAAGCGAAAATCCCGCTCTCTATTGACGATTTCGACCGCGTTAGTTCGCGCGTGCCGATCATCGCCGATCTCAAACCTGGAGGACGTTTTGTCGCTACCGATCTCTACGCGGCGGGCGGCACTGCGCTCGTCGCAAAGCGCTTGCTTGACGCTGGATTGCTCCGCGGAGATGCCATCACCGTTACGGGAAGTACTCTTGCCGAAGAAGCAGCCAAAGCTAAGGAAACGCCGTCGCAAGAAGTCGTACGCAAACTCAATGCGCCCCTCAAGCCCACTGGTGGCCTCGTTATCTTGAAGGGCAATATCGCTCCCGAGGGCTGCGTGATTAAGGTAGCGGGTCACAACCTTCAGAATTTCCGTGGCCCTGCCCGAGTATTCGACAACGAAGAAGCGGCCTTCGCCGCCGTCGAGCAAGGCGCCATCAAAGCTGGCGACGTAATCGTCATTCGCTATGAGGGACCGAAAGGTGGCCCTGGCATGCGCGAAATGCTCGCGGTTACCGCCGCGCTGGTCGGCGCGGGCCTGGGCGATTCCGTCGCGTTGCTCACGGACGGAAGATTTTCCGGCGCCACGCACGGTCTTATGGCCGGGCACGTCGCTCCCGAAGCCGCCAACGGCGGTCCGATCGCGGCTATCGCTGACGGCGATACCATTATTTTCGACATCCCCAAGCGCCAACTGAGCCTGGATGTTAGCGCTGTGGAGATTCAGAAGCGTCTTGCCGCGTGGAGGCCACCGCAGCCCCGCTTTACGAGCGGGGTCATGGCCAAGTACGCCCTGCTTGTTTCTTCTTCGTCTCTTGGCGCGGTTACCGCCGTGCCGGCCGCTTTTTCGGCGCCAGCCGCGTCTGGCTCATTTGCGAGGACTTCATGAAGCTTATCGGTGCAGAGATTCTTTGCGAATCGCTCACGCGTCTGGGCGTGCGCGAGATTTTCGGGTATCCCGGCGGCGCGATTCTGCCGGTCTATGACGCACTCGGCAAATCGAAGCTGCATCACGTCCTGGTGCGCCACGAACAAGGCGCTACGCACATGGCCGATGGCTATGCGCGCGCCAGCGGCGGAATCGGCGTGGCCATGGCTACATCCGGTCCCGGCGCAACGAACATGGTTACCGGGATTGCTACCGCCATGATGGACTCTTCTCCGGTCGTCTGCATTACAGGTCAGGTCAGCAGCAAAGTCCTGGGCTCCGACGCGTTTCAGGAGATCGATATCACAGGCATCACCATGCCCATCACTAAACACAACGTGGTGATTACGAAGGCGGAGGATATTGCCCGGACCATTCGCGAAGCTTTCTTGATCGCCAACAGCGGTCGTCCCGGCCCGGTGCTTGTCGACATCACGAAAGACGCGCAACAGGCCATCGCAGAATTCAATTGGGAGGCGTCGGAACCAAAACTTCCGCCCAAGCGCTTGCGCAACAATCATGATCAAGCGGAATTCGACCGCGCCGTCGAAATGCTAAACACTGCCAAACGCCCCATCATTCTTGCCGGCCATGGCATCATGGTTTCCGGCGCGATGCGCGCCTTTGAACAGTTCGTCCGCGCCGGCAATTATCCCGTCGCCATGACGCTCCTCGGCATCGGCTGCTTCCCTGCCAATGATCCACTGAACCTCGGCATGATGGGCATGCATGGCGAAGCTTGGGTGAATAACGCGATTCAGGAAGCCGACCTGCTTATTGCCGTCGGCATGCGTTTTGACGACCGCGTCACCGGAGACTTGCGCACTTATGCCAAGGGCGCCCGCAAGATCCACGTTGAAATTGACCGCGCCGAAATCAACAAGAATGTGAAGGTTGATGCTGCCCTCATCGGCGATGCGCGCGAGGTACTCGAAAGGCTTACGCCTCACATCCAGACCCGCGATCACAGCACGTGGATTCGTCATATCGCTGAACTGAAGGGCGATTCCGCGGTACGCGATATTCAAAGCTTGCCTGACAACGGGCACCTCTACGCCGCGCACGTCATCAACGACATCTGGAAAGAAACGCGCGGCGAGGCCATCGTCGTCACCGACGTCGGCCAGCATCAAATGTGGGAAGCGCAGTATTACCATCACAATCAGCCCCGTACGCTGATTACTTCGGGCGGACTCGGCACCATGGGCTTTGCTCTTCCTGCCGCCATCGGCGCGAAGTTCGCGAAACCTGGCTCCGAAGTCTGGGTCGTCGTGGGTGACGGCGGATTCCAGATGACCATGAGCGAACTGGCTACCATCGTCCAGGAAAAGATCAACATCAAGATCGCTATCATCAACAACGGCTATCTCGGCATGGTCCGCCAGTGGCAGGAGTTCTTCTACGACAAGCGCTACGTCGCTACTCCCCTGGTCGCGCCGGACTTTGCCGCGCTCGCCAATGCCTTCGGCATCCGCGGTGAACGTGTCACCAAGCGCGCTGAAGTCGTGCCGATCATACGCTCCGCGCGCGAATCGAACGAAACCGTGCTGATCGATTTCCGCGTCGAGCAGGAAGATTCCGTATATCCCATGGTTGCAGCGGGCGCTTCCTTGAGCGATATGATTCGCCGCCCGAACAATCCGCTTGTCGAGACGGCGACCGAGCCATAGGAGAAACGGAGAAAGAACATGCAAACACTTGTCGCCTACGTCGAAAACAAGCCCGGCGTGCTCAATCGCGTCGCTTCCCTGGCGCGGCGTCTGGCCATCAACATTGATTCGCTCACGGTGGGTCCGACGGAGAATGAAGAAATCGCGCGCATGACCATCGTTGCTCATACAGATGAACGGGGCGCGCATCGCCTCGAAGCCAGCCTGGAAAAACTCGTCGATGTTCTGCTCGCGGAGAATATCTCGACTCGCGCGCTCCTTGAGCGGGACCTGGCCCTAATCAAGGTTTCTGCCGACCAGCAGAATCGTCCGCATCTGATGGAATTGATCAAGGTTTTCCGCGCGCGCGTCGTGGACGTCGCTCCGGAATCGCTCATCATTGAAGTTTCTGGCACTGTCGACAAGATTGATGGCTTGCTCGAAGTCCTTCGGCCTTTCGGTGTGCTGGAGATGGCCCGGACCGGCCGGATTTCCATGACCCGCGGCGGTGATTTGTTGCAGCCGCCGGCTGCGGAACCTGCAAGCTCCGAACTCGAATCCACCAGCTCCAACGTGACGTGATTGGCTTGGGCTGAAATGACAGTTATGAACTTCACGCAGTGAAATGGAATGCCCAGCCGCACTGCGGCTGGCGAGAGGAAAGAATGGCAAATCTCTACTACGACAATTCGGCGGATATTTCCCTAATTCAGGCCAAAAAAGTCGCCATCATCGGTTACGGCTCGCAAGGGCATGCACACGCCCTCAATCTCCGCGATAGCGGCGTTTCCGTCCGCGTCGGCCTCCATGAGGGGAGCGCCTCACGCGCCAAAGCGGAGAAGGCAGGCTTGACCGTCAACACGCCCGCGGAAGCGGCTGCCTGGGCTGACGTCATCATGATCCTTGTTCCGGACACCAAGCAGCCCAAGTTATATCGCGACGCCGTCGAGCCAAATCTCAAGCCCGGCAAGACACTGATGTTCGCGCACGGCTTCAACATTCGTTTCGGCACGATCAAACCGCCGGCCGCCGTCGATGTCTCCATGATCGCTCCGAAAGCGCCCGGCCATCGCGTTCGTGAAGTTTTCACCGAGGGTGGCGGAACACCAGCGCTCCTGGCAGTCGAACAGGACGCCACTGGCTCCGCAAAGGCGCTGGCCCTCGCTTACGCCAAGGGACTCGGCTGCACGCGCGCAGGCGTTCTGGAAACCACTTTTACGGAGGAAACCGAAACCGATCTCTTTGGCGAGCAGGCCGTGTTATGCGGCGGCGTAAGTGAATTGATCAAGGCGGGCTTCGAGACCCTCACGGAAGCGGGCTACCAACCCGAGGTCGCGTATTTCGAATGCCTCCACGAGCTCAAGCTCATCGTTGACCTGATTTACCGCGGCGGCCTCAGCTATATGCGCTACTCCGTCAGCGATACGGCCGAGCAGGGCGATTATTCCGCCGGGCCGCGCATTATCACCAAACAGACCCGCGAAGAGATGCGCAAGATCCTCGCGGAGATCCGCAACGGCAGTTTCGCAAAGGCCTGGATCGCCGAGAATGAAAAAGGATGTCCCAACTTTCTCGCCACGCGACAGCGCGAGCAGCAAAACCCCATCGAGCAACTCGGTCCGAAACTCCGCGCCATGATGCCCTTCCTTCAGCCGGTGATCGCGCCCGGACTCGAGAGTAAAGCGGCCGCCTCCAAAAAATAGTGTTCCGACGGGTTGTTTGTGCTTCGTTGACCCGACTCTCGAAACCTCATCGCACTATTCGGGCCCCATCTCTTCCGGACTCGGCTATCATGTCCGTCGCGACATGATCGGACTTTAAACTCCTGAAAAGGAAATCTTGCGTGCCTGGTGACCGGAATCAACCCTTGCTTTGTTCGAATGAACCTCAACCTTTTCACATTAGCGGCCGCCCAGAAATCTCCGCAGTTCTTGCAGTGCTTTTCTTATGCTTAACTTGCTTGCAGTCATGGCCAGCCCGCGCACAGTCCGAGTCCAGTCTCGCTGAACGCATTCAGAAGGTCATCAGCCGCCCCGAATTTGCTCACGCTAACTTCGGCATCGAGTTTTATTCGCTCGACGCTGGCAAGGTGGTATACGCGCTGAATGCTGACAAACTGTTCGTGCCCGCTTCGACCACGAAAATTCTCACCGAAGGTACCCTCCTTGCGACACTTGGCGCAGGCTACCGCTTTCATACTCGCGTCTACCGCACTGGCCCAATCGACAAGCACGGCACACTTAAAGGCGATCTAATCCTCGTCGCCAGCGGCGATCCGAATCTTTCGAACCGCATCCAGCCCGACGGCACTCTCGCCTTCGTCGACGAAGACCACTCTTACCAGGGCCCTGCTCTTCCCGGCGATCCTCTCTCAGTCATCAAGCAACTTGCGAAAGACGTCGCTGCAAAGGGCATTCACAGGATCGAAGGACATGCGTTGATCGACACGACGCTTTTCCCTGACGGCCCCCGCGAAGGGGGCACAAACGTCGTGATGTCCTCCATCATGATCAATGACAATGTCATCGATCTCATCAGTTCTCCCGGCGCGAAAATAGGAGATCCTGTCGATCTCAAGTCTTCGCCTCAGACTTCCTACATCAAATTCGTGAATCACTTGCTCACCTCTCCCGCCGGCACGCGGCCGATGTTTGAGTCGCCCGATTTCGCCACAAATCCGGACGGTTCCGTCTCGGTTACTTTATCGGGTAGCTTGCCGGTCGGGATCGCGCCTCAACCAGCGACCATTGCGGTGCCCTCTCCAACAAAGTTTGCAGAGACTGTCTTCCGCGAAGCGCTGTCAGCCGCAAGCATTCAAATCAAAAATAGTCCTGGGCCCAGCGTCAGTGATTTTTCTCCCTACACGCGTTTCTATACAGCGGAGAATCAGGTAGCCGGGCACGTTTCTCCTCCCCTCTCGGAAGAAATCAAGGTCACCCTCAAGGTCAGCCAAAATCTGCACGCCGGCATGGGGCCGTATCTCCTCGGCGCTCTCGCTGGGAAAGACATGAAGAGCCCGCTCGATGCTGGCTTCAAGATCGAGCATGACTTTCTCCAATCAGCCAAGCTCGATCTGTCCGGTGCCGCGCAGGGCGATGGAGCCGGAGGCGATTGGGCCGACCTTTTCAGCCCCGACTTCATGGTCCACTACCTCGCGTATTGGTCTACGCGTCCTGACTATCAGGATTTCTTCAAGGCGCTCCCCATTCTTGGCAAAGACGGCACGCTTGCGAAAATTCAAACCAATTCCCCGGGCGCAGGCCATGTCTTCGCAAAAACCGGCACGTTTGGCTCCGAAGACAAACTGGGCGGCAAGATGATGCTCAACGGCAAAGGCCTTGCCGGCTATGTCCTCACCAAAGACGGCAAGAGACTGGCTTTCGCCGCTTACGTCAATCACGTTTCGCTCGCTCGTGATCCGGAGGGCGCGCAACAGGTGGCCGGTCAAGCACTGGGAGAAATTGCGGCTGCCGCTTACGACGCGAATCTGGATACCTCCGCGAATGCCGGCGAATACGATCTCCTCATCCGTAACGGTCACATCATCGACGGCACGGGAAATCCCTGGTTCGCCGCGGATGTTGCTGTCACAAGTGATCGCGTCGCTCGCATAGGCGATTTGCGCGAAGCTCATGGTAAACGTGAAATCGATGCCAAGGGCCGCATCGTCGCTCCGGGCTTCATTGACATGCTCGGCCAGTCGGAAGTCTCGCTTCTTCTCGACAATCGTTCGCTGAGCAAACTATCCCAGGGGATCGCCACGGAAATTACCGGCGAAGGCGGGTCCATCGCTCCGCAAAATGAAAAGACCATCGAGCCTCAAAAACCGTTTCTCGAAAAGTACAAACTCACGGTCGATTGGACCACGCTCGACGGCTATTTCCGCCGCCTCGAAAAACAAGGCACGCCACTCAATATCGGCACTTACGTCGGCTCAGCGCAAGTCCGCGAGGCGGTGATTGGCGATGATGATCGTGCTCCTACGCCTGCCGAACTTGAGCAAATGAAATCCCTCGTCGAACAAGCCATGAAGGATGGCGCCCTCGGTATTTCCAGCGCACTCATCTATCCGCCGAACGTTTACGCGAAAACCGACGAGCTTATCACCCTTGCGAAAGTCGCCTCAAAATACGGCGGCCTTTATGCCACCCACATGCGCAGCGAAGGCGCTTCGGAAATGCCCGCGCTCGCCGAGGCCATTCGTATCGGCCACGAAGCCAATTTGCCCGTCGAAATCTTTCACCTGAAAGTTAGCGGCAAGTCGCGCTGGGGCAGCATGAAAAACGTCGTGGCCGCCATCCAGCTCGCCCGCGATTCCGGCCTCGACATTGCCGCGGACATGTATCCCTATACTGCCGGCGCTACGGCGCTGGCCTCGTCCCTTCCGCCCTGGGTCGCCGATGGCGGTGTCCAGAAATTGCTCGAGCGCCTGAAAGACCCGGCTATACGGGCGCGCGTTAAGAAGGATTTGGCCGGGGATCATCCTGATTGGGAAAATCTTTTTTACGATTGCGGCGGCGCAGCAGGAATTCTTGTCGCCTCTGCCGAGAATCCCGATCTCAAACAATTCGCTGGAAAAACTCTGGATGACATTGCGAAGACATGGAGAAAATCTCCGGAGGACTCTCTGATGGACTTCGTCCTCGCCGACAAAGCGCAATCCGGCGCGATCTATTTCATGGCTAGCGAAGAAGATCTGCGGACCGGCCTAAGACAGCCTTGGACCAGCATTGGCCTCGACGCCGGTGAAATGTCACTCGATGGTCCGACCTACGAAGCGCACACGCATCCTCGGGCAATGGGCTCCATGCCGCGCTTCCTCGGCCACTATGTTCGCGGCGAGCATCTCTTGTCCTTGGAAGCGGCGATTCGAAAGGTCACTTCTCTTCCCGCTCAACGCGAACACCTCGAAGGCCGCGGGCTCCTTAAGCCTGGGTACTTTGCCGACATCACCGTCTTCGACCCCGCAACTCTCATCGACCATGCCACATTCACGAAGCCCGATCAGCTCTCCGACGGCATCGACTACACCATCGTCAACGGGCAGGTGGAATACGATCAGGGAAAATTGACAGGTGCGACAGCCGGCCGGGTTTTGCGCGGCCGTGGGTGGCAAGCAGCGACCAACTGAAAGGGAGGAATATCACTAGTCTAAATTAGACTAGTTTTATTTACTAACGTTATTATAATAATTCTTTGATAAGAACACTTAGTTTTGCGCGCAACAGGAGCTAGCTCAGCGCCGTTTTTCCCATCTCGACGACGCGCCGCTCGTAGGTCATTTCCACGAGGCCGTGCTTTCCGTAATATCGCAGCACGATTTTATGGCCCGGCTCAATCTTCGCGCGTGTCTTGATCAGGGAATCCGAAAGCTCCACCCACTGCCCATTCACCAGATAACTTCCTTCCCAACCACGCAGTTCGAAATGTCCGTCGTTTTTTAGAATGAGTGGCGCCGCCTTGCACGGAATCACCTTCCCGCGCATCTTGGCCTGAGCGCACTGGTAGCGGCCGGAAACGTCCACAGTCTGCGCCTTGCTTTGCGGTGTAAGGAAAAGTACGAGGGCTGCAGTCGCGATGCAACGCGCCAGCGCCAAACCCACCCGGGAATGCCCCATTGGAATCTCCACTTCCAGGTCGCGTAGCTGCGGGCAGCGGTCCCTGGCCATTGGTACAGGTGCAATTCACCAACCAACAAGTCGTAGCGCAACGCTTTTATTTACAATAACTTACAAGCTGGCTGTCCGGCCGTGAATGCCCCCCAGGAGTAGAATTCTTCCTCTCTTACCTCCTGAATGGAACTCTTTTGCACCTCAAAATGGGCACTTTGGCAGATAAATCCTACCGAAGCCTCATTCAAACGGCAGTTCCGCAACCGCCTCCCCATCCTTTCGCGGGTCTGAGGCCCCGTAATTCACGCGCGCCGCAGAATCTCTCATAACCGCCTGCCCTCCGCCCATACCGCTGGAATATGGACCCTTCAGGTCAATTTTGTGACCTTTATTCGTCAACTCATTCCGTACGTTTTGCCCGAAGCGATTTTCCATCATCAGGTCGCAGCCGCCGAACGTATGCTTGTTGAACCTAGGCGCCTCCAGAGCCGTTTGAATGTTCATTTTGAAGTCCACCAGGTTCGCGACGAATTGCGCGTGCGCCTGCGACTGGTTCCAACCGCCCATGATCCCAAACGCCACGCGGACATCTCCTTTTTGCGCGAACGCAGGAATAATCGTGTGCAACGGCCTCTTTCTCCCCGCTAGCGCATTTGGCGAATTTGGATCCATGCTGAAGAGCCCGCCGCGATCGTGCAGCGCAAATCCTGTGCCTGCCGCAACGATGCCCGACCCGAAAGCCTCGTAGTTGCTCTGGATCAGCGAAACCATGTTTCCGTCGCGGTCGACGACGCTCAGATAAGTCGTATCGTTTCCAACCGGGATTTCCCCCGCAGTCGCGTCGCAGTTGGCTTTGTCTGCGTCAATCAACTTGGCTCTTTGCGCCGCCCATTCTTTCGAAAGCAACGTCGTAACTGGCAGTTTCTGTTTGCGTGGATCGCCGATGTATTTCGCAAGATCCGCATACGCCAGCTTCTTTGCTTCGATCATGGCGTGCAGCGCTTTGGTCGAGCCGAATCCCCAATCCTTCTGCCCCAGCGGAAACGTCTCCATGATGTTCAGCATTTCCAGAGCCGCGAGGCCCTGCACGTTGGGCGGCAGCTCGTAAACCGTCCATTCGCGGTATGTCGTCGAGATGGGCTCCACGAATTCGCTGGAAAACTCGGCCAGGTCTTGCGCAGTCATCGGCCCATTGTGCCGCTTCATCGATTCCAGAATCTTCGTGGCAATTTCGCCTTTGTAAAATGCTTCTCTGCCATGCTGTGCGATCTGCTCGAGCGACCACACAAGATCAGGATTGCGGAACACTTCGCCCACTTTCGGCGCGCGGTCGCCCGGAAGATAAGTCTTCGTTGCCGCTTCATCCGTGCGCAGGTAATCCACTTCGCTTGCCCAGTACGCGGCCGTCCATTCCGGAACTGGGAATCCGTCCTGCGCCGTTCGAATCGCCGCCGCCAGATCCTCCGCCAGCTTCTTCCTTCCAAACTTGTCTGCCAGTTTCTGCCAGCCATCCACCGCGCCCGGGACGGTAATCGCATTTATTCCCTGCTGCGGCATGCTGCGAATTCCCTGCTTTTGCAAATACTCGATCGTCAATCCTTTGGGCGCCCATCCGCTCGCGTTTATCCCATACAACTTGTCCGCCTTCGCGTCATAAATAATGGCGAACAAATCGCCGCCGATGCCGTTCATCATCGGCTCGACCACTCCCATCATCGCGTTCGTCGCAATCGCCGCGTCCACGGCATTCCCGCCACGTTCGAGAATGCGCACACCTGCCTGGGCTGCCAGCGGCGACTCCGCCGCAACAATCCCATTCCGCGAAATAACCATTGATCGTCCCTGTGAACGATCTTGCGCATCGACGTGTTGGCCGGCCGTTAAGATTGCAATGGAGAGATACAGGAATACCCGCAACATCGAAGAGATTTTCATGGTTAGTAATCGCGTTTATTGAGTTTTCTGGTCCTTTTGAACTTCTTTGTCTTTCGCGGTCAAAAGGCGAACTACGTGCCTCTGGGCCTTTATCGAAAGGCTCTCGTAAAGGGAAATAATTTTCTGTATCGCCTCTTTTTCCGTGCCGGGCCGAGCGGCGGTTGGACTATTCTTGCGGTGTGCCAGACGCTTATGCGAAGGCAGATAGCTCTGGCTGAATATTCCTCCGCAGATGTCGCATGTGACTGTCGCCATTCGTACCCCCGTACCGCGCCATAATAATTGCAAAACGCTTGTCGCGGAAGCGAATCCTCGTCTTAAGGACCCCCCTTGTGTGCGATCTCCTGCGGAAATGTTGTCCACCACATTTCCACAGATATGTTGCGGTGTCAGATTCCCCACTTTACATCCATGTGGAAAAGGATTTTCAGAGTCATCATATGCAGATTTACAGCCCTACACTCATGGGTGGGCAGGAGAGGGAAAGAAAATGTGTGAGGAATGCCTAGAGAAGTGTTAGTTTTTCGATTTTTCCGCCTCCGGACAGGCTCTGCACTCATGGAGCATTGTATGCTGACGAGGGCGGGTGTACGTTATCGGTCGGGCCGAGAAGTCAAATTGGAAATCCCGGCTTCATTTTTTCCGACGGCCGGTCAGCAGGGTCTGGTCATGTTGACTTTCGC
>DASQYT010000374.1:0-5093 GCA_035639075.1 Candidatus Elarobacter sp. | reverse complement strand
GACGTGGTAGTTTGCTCGATCCACTCCTACTTCAATGTCGACCGTGCGGCCATGACGGAGCGCATGCTTGCGGCAATCGAAAATCCTTACACGCAAATTATCGCGCACCCGACGGGGCGACTGCTGCTGCGCCGCGATCCGTTCGATTACGACATGGAAAAGGTGCTGGAAGCCTGCTTGAAACACGGCGTGGCCATGGAGTGCAATTCCTATCCCGACCGGCTGGACCTGAAGGACGTCTATCTTCGGATGTGCAAGGAGCGGGGCGTCAGAGTGGCCATCTCGACCGACTCGCACAACACCGGCAACCTGGCCTTCATCCGCTACGGCGTCACCATGGCCCGCCGCGGCTGGCTGGAGAAGAAGGACGTGATCAATACGCTGCCGGCCAGCGAATTCCTGGCTGCGCTGCGCGCCAAACCGGGAGCTGGCCGCTCAGTGGGACAGAACAAGCGGGCGGCGAAGGGGGACTGATAGTGTGCTAGCGCGCAAGGCAGGTGTTGTCCCAGGGAACATTTTTGAGCCGGTTGTCGTACCTTATGGGCAGAACGGCATATTACGGAGGATATTGGAAATGAAACTGCTTCTCCAGCGCTCGGCTGCAATCCGGATGGGAATTGCCTGCGCGGCCCTATTGGCTATTTCTGCGGTCGCGGCACGTGCTGAGGATGTCACCAAGTCTTTTGCCGTCTCTGGACGCGCCAACGTGCGCGTTGAAACCAATGATGGCAGCGTGCGTGTCACGTCGGGCGACGCCAAACAGGTCGAATTTCGCGTTGAATATCAGGGTTACGAGCTGGGCAAGACGCTGCGCGTCGACGCCCATCAAGACGACGACAAAGTCCAGTTGACGGCGCGCGTCACCGGACATTGGGGATTTTCGTGGGGCGGCAATTCGCGGCGGCTGCACATTGAAGTTCGCATGCCTCGCGAGGCTGACCTGCAGGTGGAAACGGGCGATGGGTCCGTACAGGCCGAATCCATCAATGGCACGGTGAACGTGCACACCGGCGATGGGTCAGTGAAAGCCAATTCGTTGAGCGGCACGATCGATCTTCATACCAACGACGGCAGTATTACCGTCGAAAACCTCAAGGGCGACATGCGGTTGCGCACGGGGGACGGCTCGATTGAAGCCCGCGATCTGGACGGCAAGGTGGAAGCGGACTCGGGCGATGGGCATATTCGCATCGCTGGCCGGTTTGATGCGCTCAACGTGAAGACGGGCGACGGCAGCGTGGACACTCGTGTTCTGCCGGGATCCAAGATGGCGACGAGTTGGACGATCCGGACCGGCGACGGCAGTGTCGACCTCGTGCTGCCGGCCGATTTCCAGACGAATATTGACGCCAGCACGGGCGACGGCCACATCAGCCTGGGCGTACCGGTTACCATCGAGGGAACATTCAAGAACTCGGAGGTGCACGGAAAGATGAACGGCGGCGGACAGCCTTTGACTATCCACACGGGTGATGGCTCAATCCGGCTGAGCAAGAGCTAGGGCGCGTCGAGTCCCGTTGAAACGAGAGTGTGGTTCGCTCGCTGGTTCCAGTGCTTGGCCCATGCAAACTTGCGCCCCCAGTTGTCCGTTTTTGACGACCTCCCTGCACATTTATTCGACCACAACCCATTGAAAACACTGGAAGTGTGCTTGGTATCTAACTTGCTCCTTTTTCATCTAAGTCGTAGGGAGACCACTTGTGATCATCTTCGCCCTCGTTGCTGCCCTCATTCTTTTGGTAGCCGTCACGCTGATCAGCTCGATCGACTCTTCCCGCACGCGCCGCCACTGACTCCGTGGTTTCCGCCGGAACTAGTCTGTATTCGGCCTTGATCCTCGTTCCCCCAGGCCTTTTCGCTTTGCCGCAATGGGCGCATAATCGTTCCGCGAATTCCGGTAATGGTCATGACGCAAACTAGGCGGAGCTCGTCTCGACCACCCCGATTTAGCTGGGGGCTATTCTTTCTTCTTTTCACTGCGCTCGGCTTTTTGTCCTTCAGCTACAGATACCTAGACGACCTAGCGCGCGGCTACGTAGGCACGTTTCCGCGCCGCTTGCTTGAGGAGGCAACGGGAGTGTACTCGGTGCTCCTCCTGCTGCCGCTCATTCTTCGCTTTGCCCGAGTTTATCTATTTGAAAAAAAAGGATGGCTATTGCTCGTTTCGAAGCATCTTGCCGGAGCCGTCGCTTTTTCTGCTGCACATACCACAATCATGGCCTTCAGCCGCCACTTTCTTTTTCCGCTCGTCGGACAGGGGCCGTACGACTACGGCATTATGTTCTTTCGCTACCCGATGGAGCTTTCGAATGACTTGATCAGCTATACCGTTTTCGTGACCGTCTTCTATTATCTCGAACGACTGCGAATTGCCCAGGCGCAGCAACTGGCAGCCGCCGAACTGCGGACAGAGCTGGCGCAAGCGCAACTGGAAAATCTACGCTTGCAATTGCAGCCGCACTTTCTTTTCAACACGCTGAACACGATTTCTTCCGTCATGTACGAAGACGTTCAATCCGCGGACGCGATGATCACGCAACTAAGCGACCTGTTGCGGCTCACGTTGCGGGCTTCGCGCACGCATGAAATTCCACTCGCTGAAGAATTGGAAATTACGCGGCTGTATCTCGACCTAATGCAGAAGCGCTTCGAGAACAAATTACGCGTGTCCTATGCGATAGACGCATCCTTGCACGAGACTCTCGTGCCGCAGCTTATTTTGCAGCCGCTACTGGAGAATTCGCTTCGTCACGGAATGAAGTCCGGAAACGGAGCGATGGAACTCTCCATTGCGGCGCATCGCGAGAACGGCAGCTTGATCCTGCAGGTTTGCGATACCGGCTGCGGGCTCGCGGGGGCTAACCCGGGGCAACTGTTTGGCCGCGGGTTGGGGCTTTCGAATATTCGAGACCGTTTGGCGCATCTGTACGGCGAGCGTCAGGAGTTTTCGATTGCGAACCGGTCCAGTGGAGGAGCGGAAGTGACGCTCCGCGTTCCCCTGCACACCTCAACGCAAATTCGCCGAACTTCCGAATGAGCCTGCCGTCTCCACTCCGCGTTCTCATCGTCGATGATGAAGCGCCGGCACGGCGCAAGATACTACGGTTGCTGCGCCAGGAGCCTGCCGTCGAGATTGCCGCCGAGGCTGACGGCGGCGAGTCGGCTGTCGCGGCGATCAAGAAACATCGGCCCGACTTGGTTTTTCTGGATGTGCAGATGCCGGGGCTGGACGGCTTTGGAGTCATTCAGTCGCTCAACACGGCAAAAATTCCGCTGCCGCGGGTGATTTTCATCACGGCGCATGACAAGTTTGCGCTGCGGGCCTTTGAGGTGCACGCTTTCGACTATTTGCTCAAACCCGTCAGCGAAGAGCGCTTTCGCGAAGCGCTCCGGCGGGCAAGAATTCAGCATGAGCAATCGGCGGATGGATTCGCTTCCCGCTTAAGCGCGATGCTGGAACAACTGCAGCGCGAGAAGTCGCTGCCTGATCGCTTGCTCGTCGAGGAAGACTCGCGAGGGGTGTTCGTCCCGATAAAGGAAATCGCGTGGGTGGAAGCGGACCGGAACTACGTGCTGCTGCATTGTGGAAAGAAAACGCATACGCTGCGGAGCACGCTGGAGGCGCTGCAAAATTCGCTCGACCCCAAGCTGTTCGTGCGCATCAACCGGGGGACGCTGGTGCGGCTCGATGCCATTCGCGAGCTTCTGCCATGGTTCCACGGTGAATACAAGGTGATGCTCCACGACAACACAGAGCTCCGCTGGTCACGGCGCTACGTGACACAGCGGCCGGAACTTTTGAAACTCACCTGAAACGCAATTGCGGGACTGCAAAGTCGTTCCTGAGTGATTTGAGTGATTCATTCATAGCGTAGAGCAATCAGGGGATCAATCCGCGTAGCGCGGCGCGCGGGCAAGACCGCTGCCAAGGCAGTGACCGCGAGAACAAGGAAGCAGACTGATGCAAGCGTAACTGGATCGGTTGGAGTGACCTCAAAGAGAAGGCTCTGCAGAACGCGGCTTAGGGCTATAGAACCCGCCAGGCCGAGGAGCAACGCGATTGCGGCAAGGACGAATGCTTCGCGAAGAACCAGACGAACAACGTCCGCCGCGCGAGCGCCCAGAGCGATACGAATCCCGAGTTCGTTGGTGCGCTGGCTGATGGAATAGGAAACGATGCCGTAGACGCCGATCATCGCCAGAGCAACCGCAAGTCCCGCGAATACTAGCAATAAAATGGCCTGAAAACGAGGACTGGAAACGGAATCGGAGAATACGGTTTCCATAGTCTGAATGTCTGAAACTGCCTGATCGGGATCGACACGGTGGATGGCTTCCTCAGTGGACCGCGCGATCTGGATTGGATCGCCGGTGGCTCGTACTACGAGCGTGGCGAAATACATCGGCGCCTGCGAGTTGGAGAGAAAGATGGTAGGTTTTGGAGCGTCCTGCAATTGCGCCTGGCGGGCATCAGCGACGACGCCGACGATTTCGACAGGTTTCTCAATGTCCCAGCAGACACGGAGCTGCTTGCCGAGAGCATTTTGTCCGGAATAGTAGCGGTCCACAAAAGCATGGTTGACGATTGCGACGGGCAGGGCGTTGAAACGGTCGCGGTGATCGAAGTCGCGCCCACGGATTAGCGCGGTACCCATGGTTTGGAAATAGCCAGAGCTAATGATGAGGAATTGGGCCGATGGCGAGTCGGCAGGCGAAGGAGCGGGTTGGTCTGCAAAAGAAAAGCAGGAGCCAGAGATCCTTTCCGTGAGCGGGAGGAAGTGAGTCGATCCGGCGGCCTGAACGCCGGGTGTGCCGCGGATTTCAGCAAGGACTCGATCGAAGTACTGGGAGCGCTTGAGATTATCGTGATAACGCGCGGGCGACGTCCAGATGTGCATGGTTAGAAGATGTTCAGGACTGAAACCGGGATCGACGGAGATGAGACGCGCGAAGCTGCGAAGCATGAGGCCCGCACCGACGGAGAGAAGAAGCGCAAGGGCAACTTCAGCGACAACGAAAGAGCGGCGGAGAGTTTGGTGGCCGCCAACGCCGCCCCGGAGAGTGCCCTGCTTGAGCGCGTTTTGGAGATCCAC
>DASQYT010000373.1:0-2411 GCA_035639075.1 Candidatus Elarobacter sp. | reverse complement strand
GGGTGTTTGCCATGGATGCCAGCAGTCATTTCTCTCGCCCTGGTCCGCGTATTGCGGACGGGGTTGTTGCACTGGCGGAAATCTTTTGCGAACAGACTCACGCTCACCCCAAAAAATCAGCTTCAGCGGACCGTGGTTGGGATAGGCCCGCGCGGGCTGGTCAGCGATGAAACGAATCCTGCTTTCCTGGAGCAGTGGCAAGGATAGCGCTTGGGCGCTACACCTGCTTCGAGAAAATCCAGACTATGAAGTCGCCGGTCTGCTTACTACGTTCAATCAGGCAGCCAATCGAGTAGCGATGCACGCAGTTCGAAGGAATCTGGTTGAAGCGCAGGCTTCAGCAGCCGGGCTTCCGCTCTGGGCGGTGCCCCTGCCATGGCCGTGCAACAACGAGCAGTATGAATCCATCATGGCAGCGACCTGCGCAAAGGCCGTCGCCGAAGGAATTGAGGGTGTGGCGTTTGGTGACTTGTTCCTGGAAGACGTGCGCGCCTACCGGGAGCGGCAGTTGACGGGGACGGGGCTTGAGCCAATATTTCCGGTCTGGGGCCTGCCGACGCGAGCTCTGGCGGAGGAGATGATCGCGTCCGGCTTGCGGGCCAAGCTCACGTGCGTTGATACCGAGAAACTGAACTCGTCGTTCGTAGGCCGGGAATTCGGTGCGGAACTTTTATCCGCATTTCCGCCCGAAATCGACCCTTGCGGCGAAAGAGGAGAATTCCATTCTTTCGTATACGCCGGCCCGATGCTGAACTCACCGATCCCAATCACATCCGGAGAAACGCTGATTCGCGAGCGCTTCGCCTTTGCCGACCTGATGCTGTATCAGGAGCTGTCTGCTTAGGTCTACCTATTGCCCGATCTGCCCGCCAGTTGTACACTTTGCCGCGCTCCTGTGCGGTTCCTGGAGGAACAGCCGGAAGATCATGGCTCAAACATTACAACTCTTGCGGCACGCGGTACTCGCCTTGCGTGAGGAGGTTTTGGGTTTTCGCTTTGATTACCCTCTTGAGATCGTCTCCCAAGCAGGTCCAAAAGAATCTCTCGAATACTATCTCTACAGCGACCGTCTCTCGTGGGACGTGATGCGTCTTGATGAAGTAGGAATTCCCAGAGTTTGGCGGCGCACTACGGGAGCAGTTTATCGCCCGGGATTCATTGCCTGGTGGGGGCTCGTCAATCTAGGACATTATCTTCGACACCGGGACCAGGTTAGCCTAGATGTGTTTGTGAATCAGCTGAACTGGCTTGAACAGAACGCTGTCCACCGCGCGGATGGCGCCGTGGTCTGGCCAATGAATTTTGATTGCCGGGAAGGCAGAACTCTACTCAAGGCTCCGTGGCTTTCTTGTAATTCGCAAGGGCTCGCCATTAGTGCTTTAGTCCGAGGATATCGGCTTACTGGTCGCCCGGCCCTGCTCCGAATTCTTCAGGGCACAGCCAAAATCTTTCAACTCGATGCTCAGCAGAATGGCGTGCGCATCCTGATTGATGGACATGTCTTTTACACGGAAATTCCTGGCGGGCCTTCCCCTGGAGTTCTAGACGGGTTCTTAACCTCATTGCTGGGCCTCTACGATCTGTTTGTGGAAACTGGCGATCCGGTAGGCGGAAAATTATTCTGGGATGGACTCGAAGGGCTGAAACAATTGCTGCCAAGATGGGATCATCACAAAAAGTGGAGCTGGTATGGAGCCCACGCGTATTTATGTCCGCCACCGTACCATTGCCTGAATCGTGTGTTGCTCACCGTTCTGGCGCGGATCGCCAATGAGCCGCTGCTACAGGCATATGCCAGCACTTGGGATCCCAACCGGCTTTCATCTGTGGACCGCACACGGATTTTTCTTCGATTTGTTTACACCAAGAACGCTTGCCGAGTCCGTAATAAGACCTGGCAGCAGTCGTCTGCGATAGCCGAACTATCAAAGTCTGCCGGAACCCCTTCACCGCTCTAAGAAGCAGAAATGCCGCATGAGGCATCGGGTGGGTGTCACGATCTGTGCCGACCGACAGCATCAATTGCAGGCTAACCCTTAAGGTAAATCTTCTCGCGAACTACTCCCACGGCTGTATTCAATTGTTATAGGCAGCCACCGAAACTATTGTGTTATGCGTTTTAGGAGCGGAGGTTTTTCATGCAGATCAAAAACAGCTTTCTTTCACTTGGCATGTCGCTATTGCTAGGAATGGTATCAGTTGTGCTTGTACCGGCGACTCTTCAGGCACAGCAGCAAGTCAGAATCACCGGCGGTCCAACGCTCGACACTGTGAACAGCAACTCTGTATTTATCACCTGGAGCACGAGTCTTCCCTCGAGTTCCCGGGTATGGTGGAGCAAGGATAAAAACAACCTTACTCATCTGGCGGAGGGGCCCGAATCTGGCCAGACCAGTCATCGGGTAGAGATT
>DASQYT010000372.1:0-19020 GCA_035639075.1 Candidatus Elarobacter sp. | reverse complement strand
CTGGCGTTCTTCCCGCTGGACGCTTTGTTTCTCTCCCGTCTCTCGGTTGCGAGTTCGGCCAATCCGCCGCTCTTCGCAGCGCTTCTGGCGTCTGTGCATTTTTTGCTTTTCGTCAGCATCATCCGTTTCTACAGCGTGGTTACGGACCGCGATGCGTTTTTCCTGGCGATGCTGTCCTTTGCCGGCATTCTCGCAGCAGCCGTTCTTACGGTCGATACCACCTTCCTGATTCTCTTTTTCATCTTTGTGCTATTCGGTGTTTCCACTTTCGTGGGAATGGAATTGCGCCGCGGAGCCGCGGGCGCGGTCTCGCCCGCGCTCCACACGCACACGGCGCGCGATCGAAAATTGAACCGCGCGCTCAGTCTTTCCGCCCTCAGCGTGACTGCTGGATCCATCCTCCTGGGCGGCGTGCTGTTTTTCTTTTTCCCACGCTTCACCGCCGGGTATCTGGGCCGGGCCAGTTTCAGCCCTTCGCTCATGTCCGGTTTCACGGAAGATGTCGAACTTGGGCAGATCGGCGAGATCAAAAGGAACTCCACTGTCGTCATGCGCGTGCAGACGGGAAGGCCGATTGGATATGAGCGCCTGCGCTGGAGAGGCATCGCGCTTACGACCTTCGACGGCAGGCGGTGGAGCGCCCCGGAACGCGATCCGGAAAAATTGCTAACGGGCGAAGACGGCTGGATTCACGCCGCAGGTCCTCCGAAGAAATCGGATGCGCCCCAAGCAGGAATTATCTACACCGTTTACCTCGAGCCGCTGGCCACCGACGCCATTTTTGTGCCCGGGAAAGTCATGCGTCTCAGGGGAAATTTCAACGGCGAAAACAGCGGCTCGTTCGGCGCGATTCGCCGCAATTTTATTCTCCGCGATTTCACGGATACCCTGCTGAACCCCTTTCACAATTACACGGGCATCCGCTACGCGGGTCTTTCTCTTTTGCCGCCAATGCATGCCGGTAAACTGCGCGCCGCCCCGACGGAATACTCAAGCGATATTCGTTCCACGTACCTTCAGCTCCCTCCGGGGCTGGACCCGCGCATCCCGGAGCTTGCCAGAGAAATCACAAGAAAAGCTTCTACTCCTTTTGACAAGGCCGTGGCGATTGAAAATCACTTGCGCAGCCGCTTCGCGTACACGTTGAATCTGACCGGGAAACCGGGGGCCGATCCGCTCGCCCATTTTCTTTTCGAGACCCGCGCGGGCCATTGCGAATACTTTGCCTCGGCGATGATCATCATGCTGCGCACACTCGGCATCCCTTCGCGCGAAGTCAACGGATTCCTGCCGGGCGAATACAACGAACTGGGCGGCGATTACATTGTCCGCGCAAGTGACGCGCATAGTTGGGTGGAGGTTTACTTCCCAGGCGTGGATTGGCAAACATTTGATCCCACGCCGGCGGCCCCGGAAACCGACGCCAGCCTTCTCACGCGCCTGGGAAAATACGCGGACTGGATGGCGATTACCTGGAGCGAATGGGTAATCGGTTACGACTTCGGGCATCAGATGGCGCTGGCACAGAATTTGCAACGCGGCTCGCGGAATTGGGGCGAGTCCACACGCGATTGGTTCGATCGCAAGCAACGCGCGGGCAAGAAATGGATGCAGTCGTGGCAACTTCGGCAGGGCGTCCTGGGCTATTTATCGCCGGTTGCGCTGGTGCTGTTCCTGGTGGCGGTGCGTTTCAATTTGCTTGCTGAGCTTATCCGCCGCGTCCGGCTTTTTTTTCAATTGCGCGGATCCAAAGGAATCCGGAGCAATCCGCAGCTTGCGTCGCGGCTTTACGCCGAGTTGCTTCGAATGCTGGCGCGGCGGGGGCTCCGGCGCGGGGAAACGCAGACACCGTTCGAATTCGCGGCGGCCGTGGATTCGCCAAATCTCGCGGCTCCCGTCCGAGAATTCACGCAGCTCTACGCTCACGCCCGCTTCGGCGGCGCGCCTTGCGATACATCCCGCTTAAAGCAATTGCTCGATCAAGTCCGCGCAGCGCTGCGAGGGCGCTGAAGTTACCACACACCCTGCAAAGAGGACGCAGCAGTGCCGCGCCCCTACAAAGACCAACGGCAATGGCTCGTGTTACAATTTAAAATTGCGCAAAGGCGCAAATTCATAGCTTATGACTAAGGTCGGATTCGTCAGCCTGGGATGCCCGAAGAACCTTGTGGACAGCGAGGTGATGATGGGCATTCTTGCGCGCGAAGGCTACGAATTGACCCCCCGCGCGGACGAAGCCGAAGTGCTGGTCGTCAATACATGCAGTTTTATTGAGGCGGCTCAAAAAGAGTCGGTGGCCGCCATCCTGGAAATGGCGGAACACAAAAAATTCGGCGCGGCGAAAAAACTGATTGTGGCAGGCTGCCTAGTGGAACGGTTTCGGGAACAGATTCTGGAACAAGTGCCGGAAGTGGATGCGGTCGTGGGTACCGGCGAAGTCGACCGCATCATGGAGGCAGTGGAAGGCGGCCTTCGCGTGCTGCCCGCGCAGCCGCCCGCGTTTCTCTATCACGACCTGACACCTCGCATTGTCACCACACCGAAGCACGCGGCGTACATCAAAATCGCGGAAGGCTGCGACCATCCGTGCACGTTCTGCATTATTCCGCAGCTTCGCGGCGCGTTTCGCAGCCGACGGTTTGAATCGGTGGTGCGCGAAGCGGAGAACCTGGCGAAGGCCGGCGCGCGGGAAATCACACTGATCGGGCAGGACACGACTTCCTACGGCGAAGACCTCGGATTGCGCGACGGTCTCGCGCAATTGATCGGAAAACTGGCGCAGATTGACGATTTGCTGTGGGTTCGATTCCTTTACGCGTATCCGAATCGTGTCACACAGAAACTGCTAGATACCATTGCGGCGCATGCGCGGCTCGCCAAGTACATGGACATGCCACTGCAGCACGCCAGCCGCAACGTGCTGGCGCGGATGAAGCGCGGTTCGAACGGGGACGCGTTCCTGAAATTGCTGGAGCGCATTCGCGTAACGATTCCCGGAGTTTCCCTACGCACTTCGTTTATCGTGGGTTTTCCTGGCGAAACCGAAGCCGACTTCAAGGAGCTGTGCGATTTCGTGAAGGCGGCAAAGCTCGATTGGATTGGAGTCTTCGAGTATTCCGACGTGGACAACGCAGGGAGCTACGCGCTGGATGAAAAAGTAGACGCGGAAACGATCAGCGAGCGCCGCAACCGCTTGATGGCGATTCAGAAAAAGATTTCACGGGAAAATCTGCGGGCGAAGTATTTGCGCGGAGAGTCAGACGCGACTAGGGCAGACGGAAAAGCGGCAGCAAGTCTGCCGCACGCCAAACGTACTTTCACGGCGCTGGTCGAAGGCCCGTCGAAGGACAATCCGCTCGTGTGGGAAGCGCGGCTGGAAGGCATGGCTCCGGAGATCGACGGGAAGCTGTACCTCACGGACATTGAATTGCCGGGCGGAGAAGTCGCGGAGGCCGGGGACGTCGCGCGCGTGGAGATTACCAAGACGGATGCTTACGATTTGATCGGGCGCGTCGTCGAAATTTTGCCTCGGCCGGCAGTACGGACCGGTACCAATGTCGCTACGATGCCGCCGGTTGAGGCGGCTGAAAAGCTGCATCGCATTGCCACCAGTGCGCCCCTCCGCGTCCTGGGGTAAACTCTAGCTGACACGTTATTCCGAGGATTTATTCAAACCGACGAATCCCTGGATTTCCGGCAAGTGCGAAGAGAGATTCCTCGACTTCGCAAGCCGACCCGTTGCAGGAGCGAAGGGGAAGAAGAAGTCGGCCTGCTCCGCTCGGAATGACAGTGGTGGCCGGTTGGCTGAACTCGGAAACAAAAGGGTCATGAAACACAAGTGCCCGATCTGCAAAACGGAGACGGACTCTGCGGTCCATGCGGACTTCCCTTTTTGCAGCGAACGCTGCCGGGATCGGGATCTGGGCAACTGGGCTACCGAGAAGTACGTGGTTTCCGAACCCGTCTTTGACGAAGAAGACCTTGCCGAAAGCAAGGGAGACAGTATCGCCCTGCGTTTGGACGACGATTTGGACAGCCCGAATGACTCTGAACACTGACCTCGCTGCCGCGCCCGAAGCACTGCTCAAGAAACCGCGGCTAGCCCTTGCGATCGCTACTGCGTTGGGGGTAGGTTACATCCCGAAGGCGCCGGGAACTTTCGGCTCGCTCTTAGGAGTCGCGACGGCCTACCTCTCGGCCGTCTTTTTCCTTCGGCCAACGACCTTCGGCGGGATGTTCAGCTTGCATCCCAATTCCGATGCGGTGCTGGCAGATAAGCATTTCCTCGTCCCAGGCAGCGACATTCACAACGCCATCCTGGCGCTGCCGGTGTTTTGTGCTTTGGTTCTGCTGGTTGTGCTGGCGGCGATTGGAGTGTGGAGCGCTTCGCGGGCGGCTAAGCACGCGGGAATGGAAGACCCACAATTCGTGGTCATCGATGAAGTCGCGGGACAACACTTGGCTCTTCTTCTCCCGCTGATCCCCATTGCGCTTCCGCACTTTACGGCGCACATGGACTTCTCCCTTTTTGCGATTTTCTTCGCACTCAGTCTTGTGAATTGGAAATATCTTTTGCTCGGTTTTATACTTTTCCGGGTGTTTGACATCTGGAAGCCGTGGCCGGTGCGCCGGCTGGAAAGGCTGCCCGGCGGATGGGGAATCATGGCGGATGACTGGATGGCGGGCGTCTACGCTGCAATTCTGCTGCGTGTAGCGTTACACTTTGGTCTGCTCACGTTTCACATTGGCTGGGTATGAAATTCGGGTTCGGCTCGTCGGCAGAGAAGAACGGCATTCCGCACATTGAGAGAGTTGCGCCCGCCGCGGCGATTCCCGGCGGCGAAATGACGATTCTCGGGCGCGGTTTCGTTTCGCGCGTACAAGCGCGTCCCGTGGTTCGCTTCGGCGAAGCGGAAGCCAGCGTGGCGCTGGCCTGCGAGAATCGTCTGGTGGCGCGCGTCCCGGAAGGGGCAAACGGCGGAGTGGTGCGCGTAGCCACCTCCGGCCACGAAAGTCCGCCGCATCCCGTATATATCGCCCTGCAAATCGCGGACAACCTTCACCCGGTGGCGAACCCCGCGGTGGATTTGGACGGCAACATTTACGTCACGTTTTCGGGTCCGCGGGGCCAGCGTGTACCCGTTTCACTTTACAAGATCACCGCGAACTACAGCGTGAAGCCGTTCATCACTTCGCTGATGAATCCCAGCGGCCTGGCGCTCGACCGCACGGGCAATCTGTTTGTCTCCTGCCGGCACGATGGCACGATTCACAGGATCACGCCTGATGGCCGCGCCGAGCAATGGGTGGAAGGCATGGGCATCGCCACGGGCATCGCGTTCGATCACAACGACAATCTGTACGTCGGCGACCGCAGCGGCACGGTTTTCAAGATCAGCGCCAGCCGGGAGATTTTTGTTTTTGCCACTCTGGAGCCTTCCGTTGCCGCGTACCACCTGGCGTTTCATCCCAGCGGGGATCTGTACGTTTCGGCGCCGACGACCTCCAGCTTTGACCGCATCCACAAAATCACGCAAGGCGGCGAAGTAAGCGTGTTCTTCCGCGGGCTCGGGCGGCCACAGGGGATCGCTCTGGACCGCGAAGGAAATCTATACGTGGCGGCTTCCTATGGCGGACGGCGGGGTATTGTCCGCATCACGCCGCAGGCTCAAGCCGAAGTGGTTCTCAGCGGGTCCGGAATTGTGGGCATGGCGCTGCAGCCCTCCGGGCGCGCAATTCTTGCCACATCTGAGTCCAACCCGCCCTCAGGAGCGCTTTTTACACTCGACTGGGACGTCCGCGGCTTGCCTTTACTCGGATAATTGAAAAGATGAAAGCGGAAATCATTGCGGTTGGTTCGGAACTGCTGACTCCGGACCGCATGGACACCAACTCGCTCTTCCTGACCGAAGAGCTGAACAAGCTCGGCATCGAGGTAGTGCGCAAAACGATTGTCGGAGACAATCGCGATACTTTGAGCGCGGCGTTTAAGGAAGCGCTGGAGCGCGTTGAACTGATCATCGCATCGGGCGGGCTTGGTCCCACGGAAGACGATCTTACGCGCGAAACCGTCGCAGACCTTCTAGGCCGCAAGCTGCACCTGAACAATGAAATTCTCCGTTATATCGAAGGGCGCTTCCGGCAGCTCGGCCGGGAGATGCCCGCTGTAAACGTGCGGCAGGCGATGGTGCCGGAAGGCGCGGAGGTGCTTGAGAATCCGCGCGGGTCGGCGCCCGGGCTGTGGATGGAAGACGCGGGGCACTTCATCGCGCTGCTTCCCGGCCCGCCTCTCGAATTGAAACCCATGTACGTGGAGCAGGTTTTGCCGCGGCTGGTGCGGCTCAGTTCGAACATTCGCATGTTTCACCGCGAATTGCGAGTGGCAGGCTTGGGTGAATCGGGCGTCGAGCAACGCATCCGGCCGATTTACACGCGCTACTCGGACGTGAATACCACGATCCTCGCCGCGCCGGGCGAGATTCAGATTCATCTGCGGATGTGGACCGCTGACTCCGCGCACGCGCAAAAAACGCTGGACGAAATCGCGCAGGGCTTCGAAATCGCACTGGCCGACCGCATCTTTTCGCAAGATGGCTCTTCGATGGAAGAAGTGGTGGCAGGCTTGCTGACCCAGCACAATTCCACGATCTCCGCGGCGGAAAGCTGCACCGGCGGATTGCTGGCGCAAAGGCTGACGAGCATTGCGGGCAGCTCTTCGTATTTTTTGGGTGGCGTGGTGAGCTACAGCAATGAACTCAAGACGGCGTGGGCGGATGTGCCGGCGGAACTCATCCAGACAAAAGGAGCAGTGAGCAGCGAAGTGGCCATCGCGCTGGCGCAAGGCATTCGACGGCAGGTGGGCAGCACGCTGGGCGTGGGCATTACCGGAATCGCCGGACCTGGCGGCGGCAGTGAGGAAAAACCTGTGGGCACCGTACACATCGCGCTGTCGCATGCCGGCGGCGTCAAAGAACGCGGCGTGGTCTTCCCGGGCGATCGCGAAGCGATCCGCTGGCATGCCTCGCAACTGGCGCTGGACCTGGTGCGCATCCACTTCCTTTACAACGGCGGAGAACCGCCATCACTCAACGCCAAAAGGGCGTGACGTTTCATGCGATTGTTCGTCGCGCTGGAGGTTCCCGCTGCGGTGCGGGAAAACCTCGCGAGCTTGCTGCAAATGCTTCGCGCGGTCTCACCACAAACCCGCTGGGTGCGGCCGGAAAACCTGCACGTGACGCTGAAATTCATCGGCGAAGTGCCGCAAACAAAACTTGCCGGCATTCGCGAGGCACTTTCAGGCGTGAGGTCTAAGCAACTCGTCACTCTGGATTTTCGCGGACTCGGTTTCTTTCCCAACGAAAAACATCCACGCGTTTTCTGGGCGGGCATTGTAGCTTCGCCGAACCTGAAGACTCTGGCGGCTGATATCGACGGGGCCACAGAAAAACTGGGCATCCCGCGTGAACAGCGCCCTTTTTCACCGCATCTGACGCTCGCGCGGTTTGAGCCTCCCCGGCTGCAGGAAAAACTTCGCGCGGAGATCCAGGAAAACGCGGAGCGCGATTTCGGTTCGCTGCATAGTGGCAAATTTCATCTCATCGAAAGCAAACTAAAACCATCCGGCGCGGAGTACACTACGGTCGAAAGTTTTTCGTTCGCTGCGGCGGAGGTTTGACGGAGCATGCGAGCAATTTCGATCACTGCCATTCTGATCCCCTTCGTCGCGTATCTTCTTGGCTCGATTCCCTTTGGATTGCTGCTCGCACAACTGTTTGGTGCAGCGGACGTGCGCAAATCCGGCAGCGGCAACATCGGCGCAACCAACGTGACGCGTGTTGCGGGCCCGCTGGCGGGAATCCTCACGCTGATGTTCGACACCGCTAAGGGCACGGCAGCCGTGTGGTTTGCAGGCCGTGTCACCGAGGAGAGCGCGACGTGGATGATGGTCGCCGCGTTCGCCGTGCTGCTTGGACATTGCTTTCCGGTATGGCTAAAGTTCAAGGGCGGCAAAGGCGTGGCTACCGCTCTTGGCATATTCCTCGCGCTCTGCCCGCTTGCGGCGCTTGCCGCCCTACTGCTCTTTTTGCTGTGCGTGGCCTATTGGCGCTATGTCTCGCTGGGCTCGGTGGCGGCGGCCGCGGCGATGCCGCTGCTTATTTATTTTCTGTGGGCGCCGCGCCATGCGCCGCCGATCATTGTCGACGCGGGGACGCTGGCCATCGCGCTGCTCGTGATTTACAAGCATGACGGGAACCTCCAGCGCCTCGTCGAAGGCACCGAGCCGCGCTTTTCCTTTGACAAAAAGAAAGAAGCGGAATGACGAAGATCGCCATTCTGGGAGCGGGAAGCTGGGGAACGGCGCTGGCGATTGTGCTTTCGCGCAGCCGCAAGCCACACGAGATTTCGCTTTGGGTGCGCAACGCAGGCCTTGCTGAATCGATCCAGCGCGACCATGAAAATACGGCGTATCTTCCCGGCTTGAAATTGCAGGAGAGCGTTCGTGTGCAATCTGACCTGGCAGCCGCTCAGTCAGGCGCACAGATCATTCTTGGCGCGATGCCGTCGGCGCATGCGCGCGCCGTTTACGGTTCGGCGCTTCCTCACGCCGCCGCTGGGACAACTTTCGTCAGCGCCACAAAAGGGCTTGAGCCAGGGACGCACTTGCGGATGAGCGAGGTAATCACGCAAGTCACGGCGCCGAAATTCACGCCGCGCATCGCGGTGGTTTCTGGACCATCGTTTGCAGTGGAGGCTGCTCGCGGCGAACCCACGGCCGTCGTTCTGGCCTCGAGGGACGCCGCGCTTGCCACCGAACTGCAGGAAGAGTTTGCCGGCCCAAACTTTCGGCTCTATACCAACGACGACGTTCTGGGAGTGGAGCTGGCGGGGGCGATGAAGAATGTGATGGCCATTGCCGCCGGCGCGTGCCAGGGGCTGGGTCTTGGCTCGAACGCTCTCGCGGCCTTGATTACGCGAGGCCTTGCAGAAATGGCGCGTTTGGCCATTGCGTTTGGGGCGCGAGCGGAGACGCTCAGCGGTTTGGCCGGGCTGGGCGATTTGGTCCTCACTTGCACTGGCGCCCTCAGCCGGAATCGCTTCGTAGGAATCGAGCTGGGCAAGGGACGAACCCTGCGCGAAATCCTGGCGAATATGCGCATGGTTGCCGAAGGCGTCTACACTACCGAGCCGCTGCTGGCGCTGGCCCGCGAGCATCAGATCGAAATGCCGATCACAGAGCAGGTTGACGCCATCCTGCACGCCGGGAAGTCACCGAAAGATGCGATTCGCGACATCATGGAACGGCCTTTGAAGCGGGAGTAAGCGCCGGATTCTGGGAAAAGCCCTGGTTCGCCACATTTTAGGCCTCTAGTACTAAAGTCCCAGTTGCACATGCGCGTCGTGAGACGTGAGCCGACCGCCTGAGTCCCCCCGGTTCTTCTAGAATGAATAATAGAGATGAACCCGGCCTTCAAAGCCCGTTGGGAACGTGTGCGCGCAGGCCGCGTGCGAATCCTGTGGCTCGTTTTGGGGGCGCTCTTGCTGGTCAGCGCGCTTCCCATTGGCCTTTACCACCGCCAGGTATTGGAGCTCAGCCAGGAAAAGCTGGTGGATACCGAGCGCGTCCAGCAGACGGATTTGACCAGGTCGCTGGCCCAGGACATTCAGCAATTCGAATCCAATTTGACGCAACAGCTTCTGAGCGAGCGCCAGATTCTGGCGCTGACCGGCCTCATTGACAACGTCGAAGATCCCGCGGCAGAACCGAAAGTCACCCGCCTGCTTGAGAACTTTGTCGAGACCAATCGCAGCACGTTCATCTATCTGACGGCAGTCGGCAAATCGGGAAAGGGCACAAGCGCGTCGCAGGGTAATTTCCGGGCCGAGCAGGACCCTTTCGTGGCGAAAGCGCTGAACAGGGCCTTCGTTACCTGCCTGCAATCCCAGCAACTCCAGGTAGTCAAATTCCGAAGCGATCCTCTAGCGCTGGCACCGGGAAACCGGCCAGGCTTTGTGGTGGCCGTGCCCTTGAAAGACGTCAACGAGAATTTCACCGGCATGCTGGCTGCAGTAGTCTCCCTGGAACCCATCTTGCACCATCTGCAGGAAGCCGGCGTGCGGGAACGCACGGTTTTTCTGGTGGACCACAACGGCCGCCTGGTGGCGCACCAGGACACGAAAAATTTTGTCCCTGGCGCCGATGTGAGCAGCAATTCCCTGGTGACGCAAGTGAAGGCGCTGCCTCAAGAACTTCGCAACACAGAAACGGTTCGTTACGCGGAAGTGATCAAAAAACACAAAGTCGAAATGATCGGGACGTATAGCACGATTCCTGAATTGAATTGGACGGTCATTGCCCAGCGGAGGCTCGATCAGGCGCAAAGCGACACCGGCGTAACCGAGTTGAACCGGCAGGCGCTCGCGTTCGTCAGCGTGGTTATCCTGGCCGCGATTCTCGTGGGGTATTTCTTCGCGGTGGGTATCAGCGGGCCGATTCGCGGTTTGGCAGCGTCCACTCGCGCGATCAGCCGCGGCGAATTCCACCAGCGTTCGCCCGTCCGCGGGGCTTCGGAAATCAGCGAGCTGGCTGAAAACTTCAACAAAATGGCTGGCGATATCGAGGAGTACATCGAGCGGCTGAAAGAAGCGGCCGAAGAGAACCGCGAGCTGTTTATCGGCTCCATTCGAATGCTTGCCGCAGCCATCGATGAAAAGGATCCGTACACGCGCGGTCACTCCGGCCGCGTGGCTAAGTATTCGGGGCTGATCGGACAGGAACTGGGGCTGTCAACGGAAGAACTGGACAAGCTGCGTATTGCGGCGCTGTTGCATGACGTCGGAAAAATCGGCGTCGAGGACCGTGTGCTGAAAAAGCCGGGTTCGTTGACACCCGAAGAATTTGGGTTGATGAAGCAGCACACGGTGAAAGGCGCGAACATCATGCGCCCGGTTTCGCAGTTGAAGGAAATGCTCCCGGGCATCGAGTTGCACCACGAGCACATGGACGGCCGCGGTTATCCTTACGGATTGCAAGGTCAGCAGATTCCGCTAATGGCGCGGATCATCGGTGTGGCCGATACTCTCGATGCCATGACGACCAACCGACCGTATCAGACGGCGATGGAACTGGACTATGCCATGGACCGCATTCGCGCGCTGACTGGTTCAAAATTTGATGCGATTGTTGTGACGGCACTCGAGTCCGCTGTCAACGCCGGCAAGCTCCGCCTCAGCGCCGTTGAAGTGCACGTTTAGCTAGAGGCCTGATGACCGCAAGCTGGATAAATTGAGCTTTTGTCGCAACTGGGGCATTCCTCGTCGTCTCGGGCTTCTCGAAGGGGGATTTTTATACTGGAAAGACCCACAGTGCTAGTTCGAAGTTACTACCTAAATGGCTGGGCAGATTGTCTTTCATTGCCATAGGAATACTGCTCGTCTATCACGGACTGTCTGGGTTGCATATTCTAAGTTTCATCCGTTAGATCGTACCCCTTTCCGTCGTTGTCAAAGCCGTTCTGCTACAATTTTGGGTTGCAGCGTGTGCCATGCGCGCAGCCATATGATTTCACTTTTTGGGAAGAATGAGCCGGAGCCGACGCTACTCGAGCGGCTGAAGAATTCCGTCAGCAAAACCAAGGCGGCGCTGTCCGAAACCGTTGATACGATCTTTCTCGGCGAGCGGAAGATCGATCCTTCGATCTTGAAAGATCTGGAAACAGCGCTGCTCTCCGCCGACCTTGGCGTGAAGCCGACCCGCGAGATTCTGGATGCGGTCCGAGAGAAAATGGACCGCAACGCGCTCGCCGATGCCGCGCACCTGAAGCGCGAAATCAAGTCGCACATCATTCGCATCCTGAACATGCCCGTCCGGCCTGACGTGGCGGCCGGGAGCGGCATTTCCACTTCAAAGAATGGCAGCGGAACGCGCGTGATATTCATTATCGGCGTGAACGGCGCCGGCAAAACCACCAGCATCGGAAAGCTCGCAAACCGCCTGCGCCAGGAGGGCCGCAGCGTGATGCTCTGCGCTGCGGACACGTTTCGCGCCGCCGCCGTCGAGCAACTGGAAATCTGGGCGCAGCGCAACGGCATCGAAGTCATCAAACAGAAATCCGGCGCTGATCCTGCCGCAGTTGTTTACGATGCGGTCGCCGCCGCGAAAGCGCGCTCGTCCGACGTCGTCATCGTGGATACCGCGGGACGCCTCCACACCAAATCCAACCTCATGGCCGAACTGGAAAAGATGAAGCGCACTGCGGCGAAAGTCATTCCCGGGGCTCCGCACGACGTGTTGCTGGTTCTCGACGCCACCACCGGGCAGAACGGTCTTGCGCAAGCGCGCGAATTCACTTCCACCGTCGGTGTCACCGGAATCATCCTCACCAAACTTGATGGCACGGCCAAGGGCGGCATCGTCGTCGCGATTTCGCGTGAGCTGGGCTTGCCCATCCGCTTCGTCGGAACGGGCGAACAGATCAACGACATGGTTCCCTTCGACGCGGAAACCTACGCTAACTCTCTTTTCGATTAAATCGTGGACGCACACGCCATCCGCTTCATGCAATACGCGCTGGCACTGGCCCGCAAAGGCACCGGCCTGGCCAGCCCGAATCCGATGGTGGGTTGCGTCATCGTGCGCGAAGGCCAGATTGTTGGCGAAGGCTTTCATCAGTACGAATGGCGCGACCACGCGGAAATCGTCGCACTGAAAACGGCCGGCGAGAAGGTGCGCGGCGCGACGCTCTATGTCACGCTCGAACCCTGCAATCACATCGGACGCACCGGGCCGTGCACGGAAGCAATCATCGCCGCGGGCGTTCAACACATCGTCGTTGCGGTGGAAGATCCGAACCCGGTCAATTCCGGCCGCGGATTCGAGCGCCTGCGCTCAGCAGGCATCGAGGTTGTCACTGGCGTTTGCGAAGAAGAGGCGCGCCGTCTGAATGAGGCTTTCGCGTGCTGGATCCGAACGAAAAAGCCATTTGTCACATTAAAATCCGCGCTGACGCTTGACGGCCAGCTCGCACTGCCGCAATCCCAAAAGAAGGCTGGCAAAAGCCCGGGCAAACGCAACCATGACGCCTGGATTACCTCGGAAGAATCGCGAGCCGAAGTTCACCGCATGCGCCACGCTTCGGACGCGCTCCTGACCGGCATCGGCACGATTCTCGCCGACGATCCGCTGCTAACCGATCGCAGCGGTCTCCCGCGCCGTAAGCCTCTTCTCCGCGCGGTTCTCGATTCGAAGCTGCGGCTATCACCACAATCCCGCATTGTAAAAACTTCGGATGACGATCTGCTTGTATTCACTGCCGTTGCAATGACCTCAGCGAAAGCGCGCAAGCTGCAAAACGCGGGGGTTGAAGTGATTCGAACAAAAACGAAGAACGGCCGCATCGATCTGCTTTCAGTGCTTGCAGACCTCGGCCGCCACGAAATCTTGAGTGTGCTTTTGGAAGCAGGCCCGGCGCTCAACGGCGCGGCGCTCGCCGCCGGCATCGTTCACAGACTTTTTCTCTTCTACGCGCCAAAGATCGCCGGCGAAAATCGAGTCCCTTTTGCGATCGCATCGAAGCTAAATCTTCCTCCGCTGCGCGACGTTCGTACACAATTGTTCGGCCCCGACATCGCCGTCGAGGCTTATCTGCAAGACGTTTATAAGAAATAGACATGCTTACTCGCCAATGCGAAGGACGGCCGCGCCGGGTATGGCGTCATTCTTGAGTGCATTGAGGGCGCGGTTCGCTTCGTCCAGCGGAAAAACCTGGACGCGCGTTCGAATCGGAATTTCAGCCGCCACGCGCAAGAAGTCTTCGCCGTCCTTCCTCGTATTGTTCGCCACGCTCCTAATCTGTCGCTCTTCGTACAACAAATCGTAGCTAAACGATGGGATCGGGCTCATATGAATCCCGCCAAGAACGAGCGCGCCGCCTTTCTTGAGGGCCTTCAACGCAGCGGGAACTATCTCGCCGGCCGGCGCAAAGACGATTGTGGCATCGAGTTTCTTTGGCGGTTCATTAAGCGTTCCGCCAGCCCATGCCGCGCCCAACTCCATCGCCAGTTTCTGATGACGCGCATCGCGCGTGAAAGCGAACACCTCCACTCCCCAGTGCCGCGCCACCTGAATCGCAACGTGCGCCGCTGCGCCGAAGCCGTAAAAACCCAATCGCGAACCACGTTTTACGCCCGAGAGCCGCAGTGACCGGAACCCGATGATTCCCGCGCAAAGGAGCGGCGCGGCTTGTTCATCGGGAATGCCTTCAGGAATGGCATAGGCGAAATCCTCGGGCGCGACAATAAATTCGGCGTAGCCGCCATCCACGGTGTAACCGGTGAACATCGGGTTGTCGCAGAGATTCTCCACGCCAGCGCGGCAATATTCGCAGGTTCCGTCCGTCCGATGCAGCCAGGCGATGCCAACGCGCGCTCCGGCCGCGAATCGCCGTGCACCCTCGCCTCGTTTCTCGATGACACCGACGACCTGGTGCCCGGGAATCAATGGCGATTTGCGCGGCGGCAATTCTCCTTCAATCACGTGCAAATCGGTTCGGCACACGCCGCAAGCACGTACGCGCGCAAGTACTTCCCCGCTATTCGGCTGCGGAGTCGCAACTTCCCGATATTCCAGCGGATTCGTCTCAATCGCGGCCGGCCCGCGCAGCACACATGCCTTCATCGCGAAACCTCGGCGTAATCTCAGTCCATTCGATGCGCCCTAGTCTAGTGCTTTCTACCTTGGGCGCGAAATACGGTACACTCGAGTTCGAAAGCCATCGGAATCGCCATGTTCACCGGAATCATCGAGCACACCGGCACGATCGAAGCGCTCGTCCTGAACGGCGACGGCGGGCGTGTCACCATTCACGCGCCGTCTGTCGCGCCGTCGCTGGCAGTCTCGAACAGTATCGCTGTGAACGGATGCTGTCTGACCATCGTCGATCTCCACAACGGCCGGCTCACCGCGGATTTATCCGGCGAAACGATTCGCAAGACTTCCTTCGGCGCAAAGAGCGGCGAGCTGAAAAAAGGCGCGCGCGTCAATCTGGAGCAGCCGCTGACTGCGGGCAAGGAATTCGGCGGACACTTTGTCCTCGGCCACGTAGACACCATCGGCCGCGTAACGCATCTCACTCCCGAAGGAGAAAGCTGGTGGTTTGGCGTGGATGTTCCGGAAGAATTCGCGCGCTACGTCGTGCCAAAAGGCTCGATCACCATTGACGGCATCAGCCTGACCATCGCGAGCTGGCACAACAACATCGCCGAAGTCGCCATGATTCCCTACACCTACCGGCACACCAACATCCACGACCGTAGGCCCGGCGACGCAGTCAACCTCGAAGGCGATGTGCTTGGAAAGTACGTCGAACGCTATCTGCAGCAGCGCGACATCGCGGCGCCGGCGGAATCGCCGCTCACTGTCGCACGCCTCCTCGAAGAAGGGTTCTAGCTAGTCACCGGCTACAACGCCTTCGTGGCTCTTCTCGCGCGCCCCGCGCCAATACAGCGTCAATCCCAACACAATCGCGGCCACTGTCCCGCCGACAAGCTTCAATTCAAATCCCAGCTTGTCCGACGAGTCTCCCGGCGGCACCAGTGAAACGAGAATGCCAATCAGCACGATCGCCAGGCCCGTTCCGGACACGATCCATACGCCCGCTCGGCCTCCGGGGATAAGCACAGCATCTCTATTTGCGCGCCGGTCCGGCCGCGAAAGCAGCTTGATCGCCGCCGCAAACATATAGATGAATGGAATGAAGTAAAGAATGATGGTCGCATCCACGAGAAATTGATACGCGCCGCGCGTCGTCTCGTTGATCTGGCTGATCAACAGAATCGCGCACGATGCAATGCCCTGCACCAGAATCGAAACGTATGGTGTCTTCCAGCGCGGATGAATTTTCCCGAACGCTGCCGGCAAGTATCGGTCGATGCCAACCACGAACGGCACGCGCGCAATCCCGGCCACTGTGCTGCCAACGCCGCCAGCGTTGCCCACTGTCACCACCACGGCCGCAGTAATTCCCAGCGCACCGATCTTCAGCGCGATAGAACCCACGGTAATCGCATGAAACACGCCGCTAGTAGTGGATACTTCCGCCGCTGGAACCAAGGCCAGCACCGCGACTGTCGCCACGATATACATTCCGGCAATCAGCATTCCCGATGCGTACACCGCTCGCGGCAGCGTTTTCTGCGGGTTGCGCACTTCCTGGCTCATCGCGGACACGAGCTCCAGCCCGCTAAACGCAAATGCAATTTGCGACCAAAAGTTCACGGTATCCCAATTCCACACCGGCAGCATGTTGGCGCGCGTGAAGTGCGTGACCGGCCCATTCTTCATCCACAGAATTGCCGCGATGCCCAGCAGTGCCAGCAGCGGCAAATACGTGGACACGCCGCCCGCGTTTTGCAGCCACTTGCCGATGTTCAATCCGATGATATTCAGTCCGACCGCCACCACGAGCATGGCGACCGACACGGAAAGCAAGAACGTTCGGTTCTGTGAAAGCGCCGCGCCGTTTTCACCGATGATGTACGCACTCATCGCCGCACTGGCCAGCAACAAGCCGGGAAAATAGAACACTGTGTAGATCCAATAGTTCCAGCCAGCCACGAAGCCGTGAAAATTTCCGAACGCTTCCTTGGTCCAGACGTACAGCCCGCCTTCTTCCGGGAATCGTGACGACAATTCATTGATCACCATTGCCGAAGGCGCGAAAAACAGCAACGCCGCTAAAATCCACAAGCTGATCGACGAAGTTCCGCTATGCGCGGCTGCTGCCACCCAGCGCGGGCCAAGCACCGTCGCGATGTTGAAGAGCATGACGTCCCAGAAGCCCATCTCCTTCCGTAATTGCTTGATGGGATCGGGAGAACCGTTTGCCGTTTGGCTCACAGAGTTACGTCCAGCGCGGGGATCAATTCATCCTGCATGCGGAAGTTTTTGAGGAAGGGATCGCTTGAATTCTCAAATTCTTCCCACGGTCCGAAAAGCGTTACGCGGCCTTCCTGGAGAAAGACGACTACGTCCGCGAGCTTCTTAGCCAAATGCGTGTCGTGAGTTACAACGATGGACGTCTTCTGAAACGCTTTCTTCAGCCGCAAAATCAATTCGCCCATGTGCCCCGCCATGATGGGGTCCACCATGGTCGTCGGCTCATCGAACAGGATCGCCTCGGGATTCTGTGCCAGCGTGCGCCCGATGGCCACGGCGCGCTTCATGCCGGTTGAGAGTTCGCTCGGCAACTTGTCCAGAACGTCCTCAACTTCCACCATGTGCGCGATTTTCATGACGTACTCGTCAATGTCTTCGGCCTTCAGACCCGGCTGCCCATCGAGCGGGAAGGCAATGTTCTCTCCAACCGTCAGTGAGTCAAAGAGCGCGCCAGACTGAAAAACCATCGTCACTCTTCGCCGCACTCCTTCGAAGTCCTCTTCTTTGAAATTGGTGACGTCTTGTCCGTCGATGAAAATCCTTCCCGAATCCGCTTTCAGAAAACCCATGATGTGTTTTAGCGAAACAGACTTGCCAACGCCGCTGCGTCCCATGATCACGCAAGTCTCCCCGCGCTTCACTGTGAAGCTGACGTGATCGAGCACCAGGCGATCGTCGAAGCTCTTACACACGTCGCGAAACTCGAAGTAATTAACCGCCGGCTCTTCGTTCACTTGCGCTCCGCTTCCAGAACTCGCCGTGCTTCCTCGTAATCCGCTGCTGTATTCATGTTCCAGAACAATCGCCCTTCGTCATCAAATCGTTTCCAGTCTGCCTCGTCAAGAACTTCCGCGCGAAGCAGTGCGATCCCCTCGGTCACTTTGCGAACGCCGCGCTCGAATCCAGAGCGCAGCTTTGCCGCTGCGGCCGTTTGCCAGCAAGCGCAGAGCGGTTCCGGACCGGACGCCGAGTGAGGAAGCACGACCTGCGCTTTGCTTTTTGTTGCACGTTCGCAAACAAAACCCAGCCATTCCCGCGTCAGGAACGGCATGTCGCAGCTCACGATTAAATTCCATTCGCCATTCGCAGAACCCTCCGCCGTATCTTCAAGCGCTGTAATAATTCCGCCGAGCGGCCCTTCTCCAGGCCACTGGTCCTCGATTGTCTCCACTCCAAATGCAGAATACTTGCCTGGCGCTGCCACCAATTTCACTTGCTTTGTAACGCCTCCCAGAAGTTCAATCATGCGCGCCAGCATTGGCGTTCCGTCCACTTCCACAAGTGCCTTGTCCCGCCCAAGTCGCGTGCTCGCGCCCCCCGCCAAAACGTATCCGGTGACTTCCGTCTCGCCTTTCGCGCCTCTGACTCTCTGTTTCATTCTCTTCTCTGCTCTTTGTCTTCTCTGCGTTAAATTCTATTCTTCTTCAAGTGGCTCACGCCCTGGCCGCCGAATGCCAAGCTCCCGCAGCTTCTCCTGCAAGCTCTGTCGGTGCAAACCGATCGTCGCAGCCGTGCGCGAAACATTCCATCGATGACTCGCCAGCTGTTTCGTCAGATAGGCCACTTCAAATTTTCGCTTGGCTTCGCGAAAATCCCGTTCGCCAATGCCATTGTCCAGCTCCTCACCGCTGTGTTTGCGCGAGATGCTCTCGCCATGCACGACTTCGCCTGGCAAATCCTCGACGCCGATTTCGTCGCTGCGGGAAAGCACCACGCTCCGCTCCAGCGCGTTCTTCAATTCGCGTACATTGCCCGGCCAATCGTATTTCTCGACCGCCGCCATCGCCTCGCGCTTCAGCCGCGCGTTGCGTCCCAGCCGCGCTCCATGCAATTGCAAGAAACTTCCTGCCAGCAGCGCAATATCTTCTTTGTGCGCCCGCAGCGGCGGCAGCTCAATCGTCACCACCCGGAGCCTGTAGAACAAATCCTCGCGAAACTTTCCCGCGCGAATCTCCGCTTGCAGATTGCGGTGCGTGGCGCTAATCACTCGCACATCCACGGGGATTGATTGCGTCCCGCCCAACCGCTCGATGGTGCGGTTCTCGAGTACGCGCAACACTTTCGCTTGCGTCACCGGATTCATGTCC
>DASQYT010000371.1:0-3876 GCA_035639075.1 Candidatus Elarobacter sp. | reverse complement strand
TTTGTGGTAAGTTTCTTTCGACCAAGCCCTCTGATTCTCACCCAAGCGGACGTGGAGGTCTTACTGTGAGCAGAATGGGAGCGATTCTCGCATCAGCGGCGTTACTCGGAGCTGCGCTTGTTGCCCGTCCTTTGCCGCCGGGAAACGGTTGGGTTTCTCTTTTCAACAGCAAGGATTTGACAGGCTGGAAAAATAATGGCGCGGAAAAATGGGTAGTCGAGCAGAGCGCCATCCTGTGCGAAAGCGCCGCCAATAAATACGGCTATCTCACGACTGAGAAGACCTATCGCGATTTCAACCTGCGCCTCAAGTTCAAGGGCGAAGCCGCCGGCAACAGCGGCGTCTTTTTCCACTCGCGCATCACCGGAATCAATCCCGAACATGGGCCGGACATCGAAGGGATGCAAGTGGAAGTGGACCCAAGCGTGGGTAAACATACCGGTGGCCTCTATGAAAGCGGTGGGCGCGGCTGGGTGAAGATGCCCACGCCGGAAGGCGAGCAGGCGCTGAAACCGGGCGAATGGAACGACCTCGAAGTATCCGTGCAGGGAAATCACATCGTGACGCAGCTCAATGGCGTGAAGATCGTGGACTTCATCGACGACGCGCCGAAGTTCACCGATGGCGTGATTGGCTTGCAGATTCACACCGGCGGCGGCGTTAGGATGCGGTGGAAGGATATTTTCATTCAGGAGAAGTAGAAGCATCGGTTCCTGGACCAATGCCGAACTCGCCCTCCTAAGGCACATTCATGATTAAGCGGACTCGTCGAACCTTTCTTCAGACTTCCACTGCGGCCTTGGCGGCCGGGCTAAGCCCCATCGGCGCCGCGATAAAGGACCGCGTTTCTACTAACAGTCTCGCGGCGAATCTCACTGCAAAGCAGTCGGCTCCAACGGTCCCGGCTAACGAAGGGAAAAAGCCGCTCCGCCTTGGCCTTATTCTGGGCATCGGCAGGGATCCCAATGATGCGATTGCTAAGGTTCACGATCTTGGCCTGCCGACGTGCCAGGTGTTCGTTGACGAGATTGATTCCGTGTTGGCGGGCCGCCTGCGTCAGGCGCTTGACAAATACCAGACTGAAGCGACGTCGCTCGTTGTTGGTGGGCCCGGAAAAGAAGTGTGGGACTTTTACGACGGCCCGCTGACCATCGGATTAGTGCCGCGCGAAACGCGAGAACGGCGCATCGCTCACATCAAGAAAGCGTCGGACTTCGCCAAACAGTGTGGCATCGACGCGGTGCAAACGCACTGCGGCTTCATCCCTGAAAATGCGAATGACCCGATTTACAAGGAAACTATCGCGGCGATGCACGAAGTGGTGGCCTACTGCAAGCGCAACGGCCAGAATTTCCGTTACGAAACCGGCCAAGAGACGCCCATTACGCTCGTGCGCGCGATTCAGGATGTGGGGCTGGACAATCAAGGTGTGAATTTCGATCTCGCCAACCTGATTCTCTATGGCAAAGCCAATCCGGTGGACGCCATCGAATTGCTCGCCCCCTACATCCAGGGGATTCACGCCAAGGACGGGCTGTGGCCCACGAACCCGAGGAAGCTGGGCGAGGAGGTTCCTATTGGCAAGGGTAAAGTGGACTTTCCGCGGATCATCGCGCGCCTGAAAGAGATAAACTATCGCGGCGCGGTCACCATCGAGCGCGAGATCTCGGGCCCGCAGCAAGTGGAAGACGTGCGGGCAGCGAAGGCTTATCTCGAAAAGTTGATCGGATAGTTTTCGCAACAAAAGGGAAGTGCGCATCGCGAGGAGGACAGAGGAGCTATGCCAGAAAACACGAAGCAGGGAATGAGTTTTTCAGCCAAGGTCGACCGCCGGAAATTCATCGGCGCTGCGGCAACAACCGCCGGGATGCTGCTCCTCAAGCCGGAGCTGGTGCGCGGAACGGCCGCGAACTCCGCAGTGCGTGTTGCGTTGCTCGGATGCGGAGGACGCGGCACCGAAGATGCAACCAACATGATCGATACCGGCGGAGCGCGCGTGGTGGCTCTGGGCGATTTGTTTCAAGACCAACTGGACAAAGCTCGCGATAATTTCAACAGAATTCAGCAAGCCAAAGGCTACCCCGAGCTGGACCCTTCCCAACTTTTTGTGGGACCGAATGCTTTCCAGCAGGTTGCCACTTCGAAGGAAGTGGATGCCATCGTCATCGCCACACCGCCGTATTATCACCCGCAGCATTTGGAGGCCGCCGTCGCGGCGGGCAAACACGTATATCTCGAAAAGCCTGTGGCCGTGGATGTGCCCGGTGCATTGAAGGTGATTGAAATCGGAAAGCGCGCTCAAGGAAAACTGAGCCTCGACGTGGGCTTCCAGATTCGTGATTGCCCTCCGTTCGTGGAAATGGTGAAGCGCATTCACGGCGGGGCGCTGGGTAAAATCATTTGCGGCGAATCGCACTATTTTGCCGGATACCTGGACCGCCCAGCTTGGCCGGATGCCACTCCGGTCGAGCGGCGCCTTCGCAATTGGGTGTACGACCGCGCTCTTTCCGGCGACATCATCGTGGAGCAGAACATTCACGTGATTGATATCTGCAACTGGGTGTTGAAGGCCCATCCGCTGAAAGCTTCGGCAAGCGGCGGACGCGCCGGGCGTCCCACCGACGGAGACGTCTATGGAAACTACGACGTGCTGTTCCATTATCCAGACGGCGTCGACGTTACTTTCAGTTCAACGCAGTTTGCCAAGGGCTGGTGGGAAGTGACCGAGCGCTTTTTCGGCACCAAAGGGACTTCGCAGTCTCCGTACTCGGGCCCGCTTGGGATTTGGGGAGACGAACCGTGGCAAGCGGAGGGCACTCCCGCCAAAGACGCTGGGCAGGCGTTTTCCGCAACAGGGAAGTTCACTTCGAACCTGGAATTTGCGGACCGCGAAAAGAAGAAAGCGTTTGTGGAGAGCATTACCAGCGGGAGTCTTCACAATCAAGCAGACAAGGGCGCGGAATCCGCGCTTTCCTGCATAATGGCGCGTACCGCTGCGTATACCGCACGCGAGGTTACTTGGGAAGAGACGCTGAAGTCCCGCGAAAGGTGGGACCCCAAGATCGACTTGAGCAAATTGCGCTGAAGCGGCAATTCTGGATCTCGGTTTTTTCTCCGAACTGATTCCGGCGGCGAATCTGTCGGAAAGTAATCCGCTTTGCATCAGGAAGTCTCAACAGCTCCTCCGAGGTGTCTATGTCCATTGAGAATCCTTCGCGTCGTGAATTTCTGAAAACCACGGTGACGACAGCCTGTTCGGCGGCAATTGGCGCATCCGGAGCTACCGAAATCTTTGCACGTTCACCCAGGCCGAACCTCGTCGCCACGACGCCGTCTCCTGCACCCTTGCCAATCAAGAAGGGCGTGCTCCTCGACATGCTGCCGGCGAAGTTGAGCTATGCGGACCGCTTGAAAATGGCACGCGATGTAGGCTTCGAAGCGATCCAGGCGCCGACGACGCCAGACCAACACGAGGCCGAGGAAATCAAGAAAGCCGCGGACGGTGCCGGCGTGCGCATCGATTCGGTGATGAACATGGACCACTGGCAGTATCCGCTCTCGTCCAGTGATCCCGCGGTCGTGGAACAAAGCTTGGCGGGAATGCGCGCGTCGCTGCACAACGCCAAGCTGTGGGGATCGGACGCCGTGCTCCTCGTGCCTGCGGTCGTTAATCCGCAGACCTCTTATCGCGACGCCTGGCGCCGTTCGCAGAAGGAAATTCGCAAGCTGTTGCCGCTCGCCGAAGAGCTGAAAATTGTGATCGCCATCGAAGAAGTCTGGAACAAGTTTCTGCTAAGCCCGCTGGAGATGGCCGCCTACATCAAGGAATTTCAGAGTCCGTGGATTCAAGCATGGTTCGACGTCGGGAATGTGCTG
>DASQYT010000370.1:0-6914 GCA_035639075.1 Candidatus Elarobacter sp. | reverse complement strand
GGAAAGATTTCCGACATTCCCGAGAATGTCCCACGAGGGCTGCGTGTCACACTTGCACAAACCGAGCTCCGTCTCGATGTTTCCGAGCAGCCGCGCTCCGCCGGGATGCAGGATCCACCCTTTGATCTCTTCCCGCTTCCGTCCGTTGCGATCGAGGAAGCCCTGCACCAGCCCGCCGATTTTTCCGCCGATCATTTCCGGAACATCTTTTGCCAGCAGGATGTGGAATCCGGAATCTCGCAAATCAAAGCCCATCGCTCCCAGCGAATCGGGAAACGTGTAAGTTTCTGTTTCGAGAATCTTCGGTCCCTGCATCTTTTTCCCGCTGACCACCACGGCAGCTGCGCCGTCACCAAAGAGAATCGAAGAAATCAGGTTGGCTTGCGATATGTCCTTGCGCTGAAAAGTGAGCGAAGGTAACTCCACCGCGATGATCAGAACGTTTCCTCCGGGCTCAGCCTTCAAGAAATCGGCCGCCCGGCCCAGGGCCATAGCGCCCGCGGCGCAACCGAGTTCCGTGAACGGCATGCGGCGCACGTTCGAGCGGAAGCCCATCAGATTGATCAGGTGAGCGTCCAGCGACGGAATCATGAAGCCCGTGCAGGACACCGTGATAATCATGTCGATTTCATCTGGCTTCAAGCCCGCGCGCTCCAGGCATTTTTCCGCCGCTTCCCGGCCGAGCTTCACCGCGTGCTCGATGTATTCGTTGTTGGTTTGCGAGAGCGGCCGCGGTTCGATGGTGTAGTCGAGCGGGAAAATGGCGTGCCGCTTGTGCACCTGAGCATTGTCGACGATGCTCATCATCGCTTCGAGGCGGCGCTCGGGGATGTCAAACACGCGCCCCATGTACACTTTTACGTCCTCGCGGCTGATGGTGTAGGGCGGCAGAGCGGTGGCTGTCGCGGCGATGGTGGGATACGAGGACGCGGCCGTTTCTGCAAGTCGATTGCTCGCGGATTCCATCAGTCTCCTTGGGCACAAAGTTTACGCCGGCAGTCCCGGCCCGAGTAAGGCTTCTGGGTGCAGCGTTTTCAGAGCGGGCTGTGTTCGAGCCACTGACTCTACATCAAATCGTGGCCAGGAGCGAACTACTTTGAGACGGGTTTTTGGTGGGGCAATAGAGAGCCGTGATCGGAAACCTGCGCGAAGTCGCTGAGCGCTTCGTACCCGGTCACGCCTGCATTTCCGTTGTTTCCGGCCACGGCTTCATAGAGAAAGACTTGCGCGCCATGAAATTTATTCCGCTGACGTCTGAGCAGCAAGAAATGTTGTCTGAGCGTGATAGATTCTTGGTTGGCGAGGTGCTTCATGCGGAGAACTGTATCGCGTTTATTTGCGTTGGCAGCGGCGGCCCATCTTTTGTTGAGCTTGCCAACACGGGGCCAGACAGCTACGTGGCCCGCCACGACCGAAGGCGATTTCGTCGTCAAGAATTTCAAATTTCGTTCGGGTGAGACGCTCCCGGAATTGCGCCTGCACTACACGACGCTGGGCAAGCCCGCGCGCGACGCTCAGGGCCGCGTCACCAACGCCGTTCTGATTCTTCACGGCACCGGAGGCACCGGCCATCAATTCCTCACGCCCATTTTTGCCGGCGAATTGTTTGGACCCGGGCAGCTTCTGGACGCCACACGATACTTCATTGTTCTTCCCGACGGCGTCGGCCATGGGGAATCGTCGAAGCCCAGCGACGGGCTGCACGCGCATTTTCCGCAATACGACTATGACGACATGGTCGCCGCGCACCACCAGCTTCTCAGCGCAGGCCTCGGCGTCAATCACTTGCGCGTCATCCTAGGCACTTCCATGGGCTGTATGCACTCCTTTGTGTGGGGAGAAACCTATCCCGATTTTATGGATGCACTGATGCCGCTGGCTTGCCAGCCCGTGCAGATCGCAGGACGCAACCGCGTGTGGCGCAAGATGGTGATGGACGCCATTCGCAACGATCCGGAATGGAAAAGCGGAGAGTACTCCGCGCAGCCACAGCAAGCACTGCGCACCGCGCTCGATTTGTTGCTGATTGCCGGCAGTGCTCCGCTCTATATGCAGAAAACTTTGCCCACCCGGGATGCCGCCGACAAATATCTGGACGACTACTTCAAGACGCGCGTGACCGGACTCGATGCCAACGATCTTTTGTATGCAGTAAACGCCTCGCGCAACTACGATCCTTCGCCGAACCTCGAGAAAATCACCGCGCCGGTCATATACATCAATTCCGCGGACGATTTCATCAACCCGCCCGAGCTGGGCATGGCCGCAACCGAAATCAAGAGAGGGAAAAACGCGCGCTTCATTCTAATTCCCATCAGCGATGAAACGCGTGGCCACGGCACGCATACAAAGGCCGTTGTGTGGAAACAGTACCTCGCGGAACTGCTCGAGAAATCAGCGCACTGAAAGCCCATCTGCTAGTTAGTGGTGGCCTGGCTGGCGCGAATTTCCTGCCAGCGGCGAGGGCGTTTGTTGGCTTGCAGAACTTTCTTGCGCAGCCGGATCGACTTCGGGGTAATCTCTACGAACTCGTCGTCGGCAATAAATTCAATCGCTTGCTCGAGACTCAGTTCGCGGTGCGGAATCAGGCGGATCGCTTCGTCGGCGCTGGACGAACGCATGTTGGTCTGCTTCTTTTCTTTCGTTACGTTGACGTCCATGTCCTGTTCGCGCGAATTCTCGCCTACGATCATGCCTTCGTATACTTCGATAGCTGGCCCGATGAACAACTCACCGCGTTCTTGGATATTCCATAAAGCAAACGCGGTGGAGGGTCCGCCACGGTCCGCCACTAATGCGCCCGTGGGACGCAACGCCATTTCTCCGCCGTATTCCATCCAGCCTTCGAAAATCGAATGAATAAGCGCTGTGCCGCGCGTATCCGTAAGCAACTGGCTGCGCAATCCGATCAATCCGCGCGAAGGGATTTTGAAGTCCATGCGCACGCGGCCTGACCCGTGATTGCTCATCTTGATCATTTCGCCGCGCCGGCTGCCGATGGTTTCCATGATAATGCCGATGAAATTCTCGGGCACGTCAATCACCAGCCGCTCCAGCGGCTCGAGTTTCTTGCCGTTCTCCGTACGCGTTACGATTTCGGGTTTGCCCACCATCAATTCAAAGCCTTCGCGCCGCATCGTCTCGATCAAAATCGCCAGTTGCAATTCCCCGCGCCCCAGCACGCGAAACGATTCCGGCGTGTCCGTGTCTTCCACGCGGATGGACACGTTCGTCAAAAGTTCCTTTTGCAGACGGTCGCGCAGGTCGCGCGAAGTCAGAAAAGTTCCTTCTTTGCCGGAAAGCGGACCGCTGTTCACGGTAAAAATCATCGCCAGCGTGGGCTCATCAATCAGCAGCGGCTCCAGCGGCATGGGGTTTGCCAGATCCGTGATGCTTTCTCCGATGTTGATGCCCTCAACGCCCGCAATCGCCACCAGGTCGCCCGCGGGAACGGCTTGCGCTTCATCCCGTTCCAGGCCTCGGAAGGTATACAGCTTGGTGATTCGCGTCGGTGTCAGCTTGCCGTCCAGCTTGCTGATGCCTACCTCCGCGCCGCGCTTCAGCGTACCGTTGAATACCCGCCCGATCGCGATGCGTCCCAAAAACTCGCTGTAATCCAGGTTCATCACCTGGATTTGCAAAACGCCATCGGGCTCGCCCGGGGGAGCCGGAATGTGCTTTACGATGGCCTCGAAAAGCGGCAGCAAATCCTTTGAGCCGTCGCCCGGCGTCCGGTGCGCCACGCCGTCGCGAGCATTCGTGTAAATGACCGGGAAATCGAGTTGGTCTTCAGTGGCGTCGAGATCGATAAAGAGATCGTAGATTTCGTCGAGCACTTCCTTTGCGCGGGCATCGGCGCGGTCGATCTTGTTCAGCACGATCACCGGAGGCAGCTTGGCTGCCAGCGCTTTCTGCAAAACATAGCGCGTCTGCGGCAGCGGCCCTTCGCTCGCGTCGACCAGAACCACGACGCCGTCCACCATGCGCAGCGCTCGCTCCACTTCGCCGCCAAAGTCACTGTGCCCAGGTGTGTCCACGATATTGATCTTCGTGTCATGGAAAAAAAGCGCGGTGTTTTTCGCCAGAATCGTGATGCCGCGCTCGCGTTCCAGATCGTTGGAATCCATCACGCGTTCGACGACAGCTTCATTCGCGCGAAAAATCCCGCTCTGCTTGAGCATGGCGTCCACCAGCGTGGTCTTGCCGTGGTCCACGTGCGCGATGATGGCGATGTTGCGAATCTTTTCACTCATAATTCCTGCTTGTCATGCCTCCGGCGTGGCGAGGAAAGTCCTCGATAGACAAAAATAGCTGCCGAAACAACCAGCAGCCTTGATGAATGTACCTTTAAAGTAGGTTGACCGCCCGGCGGTCACACATCCTTAGGTGCGGCCCAGCAACTTACAGTTTATCAGATGTAATGCCCCCCGGCCAGCCCGGAAGCACCGGAACAGCCTTGAACATCGGGAGTTCACCCCTAGCTGCATTCAAGTGTTTACCTGATTGTTCCCGAAGTGGGAATATAGAAGGATTCGCTCATGCTAGACGACTGGCTCGGGGAATTGGCGTTTGTGCATTACTGGCGGGTTCTTGAAGAACGCGGTTCTGGTGTCACCAAGGCGCCAGAGTTTACGCATTTAAGTCCCGCAGAGCGTCAAGCCTGGGTCGAGGCCGCGAAGGCGATTGGCGAACAAGTCTGCGGGAATCCTTGGCTGGCATCCTCATTGGACACCCACGACCGGCTTCAAGATGCGGTTTCCCCGATCTTATTCAATGCGCAGGGCGATAATGGGGTCCACGCGCGACGCGCGGCGCGCCGGAACGTAGCAGGCCACCAACGCCGCCAAACCGAGCACTACCGCAACTCCTAGATACGTCAGTGGATCCGTCGGAGTCACTTCAAAGAGCAGTTGCTGCAAGAGGCGCGTCAGCCAGAGTGCGCCGAATAAGCCCAGCGCTACGCCAACCAGCGCGAGAACCATGCCTTGCCTCAGAATCATTCGCAGGATTTCTCCCGGGCGCGCGCCGATGGCCATGCGTACTCCAATCTCATGCCGGCGCTGGCCAACCGCCAGCGCCATCACCCCGCCAATGCCCGTGGCTGCAATCGCCAGTGCCAGCAAAGCGAACAACCCCAGTAAGTTGGTAGTCAGCCGCGGCACGGCCACGGATTCCGCGCGTACTTGTTCGAGCGACTGCACTCGCGCGGCCGGTTGATTCGGGTCGACGGCGTGCAGCAACTCGATAACACCCCGCGCGATGCTCATCGGTTCCACCGCCGTCTTAATCACCAGGCTGGCCTGCATCATGGGGAACTGTGCCATCGGTACATAAATTTCATCTGCGACGTCTTTGTCGAGTCCGTACTGTTTAATGTCGCCGACCACCCCAACAATTTGGGTCCAGGTTTTCCCTTCGTCGCCGGAGAACCGCGTTCCGACTGGATCATGCGCTCCCCAGAGATGTTTTGCGGCACTTCGATTCACAATCGCTACCACCGTATTGCCCGGCCGGTCGGTTTGCACGAATCCGCGCCCGGTGAGAATGGGGATGTGCAGCGCTTCGAAATAAGACGGGCTCACAATCCTGAAATCGGCTTTCGGCAACGCCTGCCCCGGCGCGGGCGCTTGCCCCTCGATCTGAAAATCGCTGGTCATGGTCATGCCCGAGGTAAAGGGAATCATCATCGAAGCGGCGGCCGATTTAACTCCGCTCTGCGTCTGAACCTTCTCCAGCAAGGTTTCAAAAAAGGCCCGCTGTTTGTCGTCAGTGGTGTATTTGGCAAAGTCCAGTGCAATGTCCATCGTCAACACGTTTTCCGGCTGGAACCCGGGGTCCACATGCTGCAGCTTCATGAAGCTGCGCAACAGTAACCCCGCACCGATCAGCAGCAGAAAGGAAACGGCTACTTGCGCCACAATGAGCAAACTCCTCATCCGGTGCTTCCCGCGCCCGATGGTAGACTGCGCGCCGCCTTCGTTGAGCGCCCCAACGACAGTCTCCCGCGCCGCCAGAGCTGGTACGGTGCCGGAAAGTAAACTCGTCAGCACGGCCACTAGAAAAGTAAAGCCCAACACCCAGGCGTCCATCTGAATCTCGCGCGCCCGCGGGGTGAATCGCGCCGCAAAACTTATCAGCAAGCTCAGCGCGCCCCAGGAAAAGAGCAGGCCCAGGCCCCCGCCGATGACCGCGAGCAAGAAACTCTCCGTCAGAAGTTGCCGGAACATGCGCACACGTCCCGCACCCAGGGCCGCACGCACCGCCAGTTCTCGCTCCCGCCTCACCATGCGCGAAAGATTCAGGTTCGCGACATTCGCGCACGCGATCAGTAGCACGAATCCTGCTGCCGCCAGCAGCACCAACATCGTGGGTCGCGCATTTTGCGTCAGCTCCTCCTCAAGTAGTGATGGCCTCACCGAATAGTCGTTTCCCTCAGCGTAGTCTTTGGGGTAGGCCCTCTGCAGATTCGTAGCAACTCCGCTCAAATCCGCCTGCGCCTGGCTCACGCTCATGCCTGGCTTCATCCGTCCAAAAACCTGCACCATGCGCGCCTGACGGTTCGCGACAGTCGAAGGGCGCGACCGGAAAGGGCACGCGGTTGTTGGCATGTAAACGTCATTTTCGTCCGGGTATTGTGGTACCGGCGGCAGCACGCCGATCACCGTATGAACCCTGTCGTTCATCGAGAACGTCTTGTTCACGACTGTCGGGTCGCCGCCGAAACTCTTAATCCAATACTCGTAGCTGAGCATCAGCACGGCGGGGGCCCCGGGCTGTTCATCTTCCGGACGGAAAGTGCGCCCAAAAAGCGGCTTGACTCCAAAAACATCGAAGTAATTCCAGGAAACCACTCCTGTTTCCACCCGCTCCGGCTCGCTGCGGCCCAGCAAGATGAAATTCATGTTGTGGTATTC
>DASQYT010000369.1:0-6546 GCA_035639075.1 Candidatus Elarobacter sp. | reverse complement strand
TAGAGTCGAACTAGCATGATGGGCAAGAGACTATTCGTAGTTTTGGCCGTGGTCGCCTTTTTGGGCCTGCAATTTGCGGACTGCATGTCCGCGATGACGCAAGACCAGCAGAGCATGAAGTGCTGCGGTACCATGCCCTGCGATCCGTCCAATCAGAGCCACGATTGCTGCAAGGCGATGGTTTCGTCTCAGTCTCCCAGCGTGTTGCCCGTCGCTCACGTGACGCTCCATGCGCCAGTGATGGTCTCGACCGATATTCTTGCTTCACCGCAGGCAATGACGTACCCCGAAGCCTTTCGCTTGGATTTCGAGGTTCCGCCGCATTCGCCTCCCGAACTGTACACCCTTCACTCTTCCCTCCTGATCTGATCCGCTGTTCAACGGTGCTGCAAATCACCGGCTTGTCTCTTTTTCTGTCTCCACTGGCTATTTAACCCGCCGACGTGTTTCGGTCGAGGCCCTTTTGGGTGACTCACCGATGGTCCGCGGCTTCGATCCGCACGCTTAGGAGAAAAAGATGTTTTCAATAGGGAGAACGAATTTCGCTGCGCGTTTGTCGTGCGTAGCTCTTAGTCGAAGTGTTTCTGTGATTTTGCTTTCCGTCGTTTTAGCTGCACATGCTTTTGCACAGGAATCTCCAATATCGCACATGGGGTCGGTCACTCCACTCTCTGAGTTGCTCGCGGAAGCGGAGAAGAACAATCCGCAGATTGAAGCGGTGCGGCAAGGATGGCAGGCGGCGAAGCAAGTTCCAACACAAGTCTCGACGCTGCCCGACCCGCAATTCAATTTGCAACATGTCAGTGTCGGCAGCCCTCGCCCCTTCGCTGGGTACACGAATAGCGACTTTGCCTACCTCGGCCTCGGCGTCTCGCAAGACATTCGATACCCGGGCAAGTTGCGCTTGAAGGGTGAGATTGCAAGACGCGAAGCGGATGTTTCGCAGCAACAAGTCGAATCCGTGCGCCGCGCCATCCTCGCTGAGCTAGAGGGCACGTATTTCCAGCTTGCGTATCTCTCCAAAACACTCACGATCCTCGAACAGGACGGCGAGCTGCTCAAGCAAGTGGAACGGGCCGCCGACGCCCGGTACCGTTCCGGCATGGGAACGCAGCAGGACGTCTTCCAGGCACAACTCCAAAAAACGAAGCTGCTTCGCGAAATCGCCATGCATCATCTCCACGTCGGAAAGCTCGAAGCCCAGATCAAACAACTCCTCAACCGTTCACAGGAATCACCGGACATCGAGCCGGCCGATCTCCTCGAAACACCTCTTGTGCAAGCGTACGCCGATCTTCTGGCCGCGGCGCAAGTGCAGAATCCAGAAATCGCTGGCGCACAAAAGATGATCGAAAAGCAGGCGTTGCAGGTGAACCTCGCCCGCAAAGACTTTTACCCCGACTTCAACGTGCAGTACATGTGGCAGCGCACTGACCCCACCCAGTTCCGCGCGTACTACATGCTGAGCGTTGGCATCAAGGTCCCCATCTATCGCAGTCGCAAACAGCTCCCCGAACTGGCCCAGGGCCAATCGGAGCAGCTTCGTGCCCGAAGCGAACTCCAGGCGCAATCGCAGCAAGTCGCTGCAGAACTGCGCTCGCAGTACGTAATCGTGCAGCAGACCTCCGAACTGCTCAAGATTCACCGCGAAGGACTGTCTCCGCAGGCGCGTTCGGAATTTCAAGCGGGTCTCGCGGCATACCAATCGGGCAAACAGGATTTTCAGGCGTTGCTAACGGCGTTTCTCGATGTTCTGCATCTTGACGAGGACTACTGGCAGAACATCGCCGAATACGAGACGGCCATCGCGCGACTCGAACAACTCACTGGGCTGTCATTGCATGAAGAAGGAGCGAAGTGATGAAAACGTATCGCATAGGGTTCTTGCTGGCGCTAGTTGGAAACGTAGTCCTCGCTGCTGTCCTTTTTGGATTGTGGCTGCATTATCGCACTGCGAAGTCGATGCCGAACGTAGAGACCAAGGCATCGAATTCCACCGCGCAGGATTCCATGGCCAACTCGATGGCCCCACCCCCTGCATCGACAGAAGCGCCGCTGGTTCCGGTGCAGATCTCTCCGCAGCGGTTGCAGAGTATCGGTGTGAAAACAGGCAACGTCGAACGGAAATCAGTCGCAGACGAGATTCGCACTACAGGCAGTGTCGCTGCGGACGAAAGGCGACTGGCCTACGTCCAAGTACGGTTCTCCGGCTATATCCAGAAAGTGTTTGCCGATGCCACGTACCAATACGTCCGAAAAGGGCAGCCGCTATTCACGGTGTACAGCCCGGAGCTAGTGGCCACCGAACGGGAATATTTAGTGGCCAAGCAGAATCAGCAGCAAGTGGCGCAGAGTACAGTGCAAGGTGTCGCCTTCGGTGCAGCATCGCTGCTCGACGCGGCTGCGGAGCGTCTCAGGCAGTGGGGCGTTCCGCAAAAAGAAATCGCCCGCCTCGAATCCACCGGCCAAGTGCAGCAGGAACTGGAAGTCGATTCTCCCGTCTCCGGCTACATCACCGAGCGCAATGCGCTGCCCAGCGTTGCCGTTCAACCGGAAATGCGCCTCTACACCATCGCGGATCTTTCGACCGTTTGGGTTCAGGCGCAGGTCTTCCAGAACGATCTCGAACGTATAAAGATCGGCGCTCCCGCAACGCTCACCGTGAATACCTACCCGGGCCGGACGTTCACAGGCCGCGTGGACTTTATCTATCCGCAAGTGGATATGGATACGCGAACGGCCAAAGTGCGCGTCGTCTTTTCGAATCCTGGGTTGCAACTCAAACCCGGCATGTTCGTCAACGTAAGTCTGAAGGTCCCGATGGGGAACCAGCTTGTTATCCCCGCAAGCGGCGTCCTTCAGTCCGGCACTCGCGCGATTGCTTTTGTCGAGCGCAGTGACGGTTACATCGAGCCGCGCGAGGTACAGTTGGGCTCCCGCGTGGGTGACGATTTTATCGTGCTGAAGGGATTGAAAGTGAGCGAGCAAATTGTCACCTCCGCAAACTTCCTAATCGACTCCGAGAGCCAGCTTCAGGCCGCGCTTGGTTCGTTTGTTCCACCTCCGCCTGGTGCAGGCGCGGCGTCCGCTTCAAACGCCCCGCAAGGAAATGTCGAATTATGCTCTGACCCGACCACACCGCGGAAAGGAAGCAACGTCTTCCGCGTAAGACTCACAGACGCAAATGGAGCACCCATTTCTGGGGCAGAAGTCAGCGTGGCGTTTTTCATGCCGGCCATGCCCGCGATGGGCATGGCATCGATGCGTATACCCGTCACTCTCAGCGACAAGGGCAACGGGCTCTATGAAGGTTCGGGACAGCTGGATAGTGGTGGAACTTGGCAAGTCACAATTCTCGCAAAAAAGAATGGGCAACTCATCGCGACCAAGCAACTGAGCGTGAATGCCGCGGGAGGGATGTAACGTGATCTCCCGATGGATTGATTGGTGCGCGCAGAATCGTTTCCTCGTTTTCATGGCAACGGTCCTGCTGGTGCTCACGGGAATCTGGTCCCTGCGTCACATTCCGCTCGATGCGTTGCCAGACATTTCCGATGTGGAAGTGATTATCCGCACGCCTTGGGCGGGTCAGCCTCCCAGCCTCATCGAAGACCAGGTCACTTATCCCATTGTCACTACGCTTCTCGCCGCACCACACGTAAAGGCCGTGCGGGCACAAACGATGTTTGGCGACTCCTACGTCTTCGCCGTCTTTGAGGACACTACAGACTTGTACTGGGCACGGTCGCGTGTCTTGGAATACATGCAACAGATCACGGGTCGTTTGCCCTCGGGCGTGCATCCAGTTATCGGGCCGGATGCGACCGGCGCAGGGTGGGTCTATGAATACGCGCTTGTGGACCACAGCCATCAACGCAGTTTGGCCGACTTGCGCAGCCTTCAAGATTGGTATCTGCGCTACCAGCTCGAAACTGTTCCCGGGGTGGCCGAAGTAGCCACCATTGGCGGATTCGTTCGCCAGTATCAGGTCAACGTGGACCCTGACAAACTTCGAGCCTATGGTGTCCCTCTCTCGACGGTTATCGAAAGGGTTCGAGCCAGTACGAACGAAGCGGGTGGACGCCTGCTTGAAATGGGAGGGGCCGAATACATGATTCGCGGCCTCGGCTATTTGCGTTCGCTGAGCGACCTGGAAACCGTGCCCGTTGCAACCAAGAACGGCACGCCGGTCCTCGTCCGAAATTTGGGGACTGTTACGTTCGGGCCAGACATCCGCGAAGGAGTTGCCGAGTGGCAAGGCGAAGGGGAAACGGTTGGCGGTATTGTCGTGATGCGCGACGGCATGAACGCTCTGACCGTCATTGACGGCGTTAAGAAAAAACTCGCTGAGATCAAACCATCATTCCCTCCAGGCGTCGAGGTAGTCTCCGGTTATGACCGCTCTGGATTGATTCACGCCTCCATCGAAACGCTGCAACGCGACTTGCTCGAAGAGGCCGCCATCGTCAGCGTAGTCATCATCATCTTCTTATTCCATTTTCGTTCCGCGATGATTCCGATTCTGACGCTGCCCATTGCCGTGGTCGCATCCTTCATCCCGATGTACTACCTCCACGTCACCTCGAACATCATGTCGCTCGGCGGTTTGGCGCTGGCGATTGGCGTCCTGGTGGACGCCGCCATCGTTATGGTCGAAAACGGATACCGGCAGCTTTCCGAGCACCAATCCTCGCAATCCGAGCCTCTCCCCGAGCCACAGAGACGGAAAATCCTGCTGAATTCAGCGAAACAAGTTGGTCCCGCCATTTTCTTTTCGTTGGCAATCATTGTGGTCTCCTTCCTGCCTGTCTTTTTACTGGAAGCACAGGAAGGACGCATGTTTCGCCCGTTGGCGTGGACGAAGACGCTGGCGGTTGGCTTCTCCTCCATCTTGGCGATCACGCTTGTGCCAGTGCTCATGATCCTGTTCATCCGTGGGCGACTGATACCGGAATCGCGGAATCCCATTTCCAGAATCACCCAGGCTATTTATTTGCCGATTCTGAGACTGTGCTTGCGGTTCCGCAAAACCACCTTGCTGCTCAATTTGGTTTTTCTGATCGTCACACTTCCGCTCGCGCTCCATATTGGAAGTCAATTCATGCCGCCCCTCTATGAAGGTTCGGCTCTCTACATGCCGACAGCCTTGCCCGGGATCTCCATCGGGCAGGCGTCGCAACTGCTCCAGGAACAGGATCGAATCCTTCGCACATTCCCGGAAGTCGAAACCGTCTTCGGTTCCATCGGGCGATCCGACAGCGCGACGGATAACGCTCCCCTCGATATGTATGACACGACGCTAATGCTCAAGCCGCGCAGTCAATGGCGGCCGGGGATGACCTACGAAAAGCTCATTCAGGAAATGGACGCAAAACTCCAGTTTCCTGGGTTGTCCAACAACTGGACCATGCCGGTCGAAAACCGCCTCGATATGGAATTAACAGGTATCAAGACCCCTCTCGGTTTGAAGATTCAGGGGCCGAATCTGGAGGGCGTCCAGCAGGTTGGTGCGCAGGTGCAGCAGATCCTCTCGGCAATTCCGGAGATGCGCTCCATTTTCGCGGAACGCGTTTCGCAAGGCTTTTATCTCAACGTCGAAGTGAACCGTGCGGAAGCGGCTCGCTATGGTTTGACTATCGCCGATGCTCAGCAGGCGGTCACTTCGGGAATCGGCGGCGAAATGGTCGCCGAGAACGTCGAGGGCCGCGAGCGTTATCCCGTGAATGTCCGCTATGGCCGCGACTTCAGGGACAACGTCGAAGAATTGCGGCGCGTCCTAATTGGCACGCCCTCCGGCGCACAGATTCCAGTTTCCGATGTCGCGAAAATCTCGTTCTCTCGGGGACCGTCGATGATCCGCGATGAAGACGGGGCGCTCACGGGCTATGTCTACATCGATCTGAACACGAAAGACTACGGCGGCTTCGTCACGCACGCGAGTAATTTGCTCAAGCAAAAACTCAACTTGCCTCCCGGTTTCACCTACAAATGGTCGGGTGAATACGAGTTCGAGTTGCGGGCCAAAGAGCGGCTGCAACTCATTCTACCGATCGTCTTTTTTGTCATCTTTATGTTGCTCTACGTGGTGTTTCATTCCATCACCGAAGCGGCTGTCCTCATTTTCCCGACGATCTATGCGTTGACGGGCGGCCTCATCCTGCAGAAGCTGCTCGGTTACAACTTCAGCGTAGCGGTGTGGGTCGGTTACATCGCGCTCTTCGGCATTGCCGTTGAAACGGGCGTGGTCATGGTTGTCTATCTACATGAAGCCCTGGATCACCGGCTCAAGTCCGGCGTTCCTCCGCGTCACGAAGACATCGAAGCAGCGGTAATTGAAGGTGCTGTCCACCGCTTAAGGCCAAAATTAATGACCGTCTGCGTTGTGCTTGCTAGCCTGATCCCGATTCTATGGGAAACGGGCGTTGGGGCAGATGTTATGAAACCAATCGCCGCTCCTATCGTGGGCGGAATGATCACATCAACGATTCATGTCCTAATCTTGGTGCCAGTGTTTTTCGCTCTGATGAAGGAGCGTGCGCTTCGCCG
>DASQYT010000368.1:0-4981 GCA_035639075.1 Candidatus Elarobacter sp. | reverse complement strand
TTTCCTGAAGGAAAGCCTGCCCGAATATATGATTCCCAGCGCATTCGTGAAGATGGACGCGCTCCCTCTTACGCCCAACGGAAAAATCAACCGCCGAGCTCTTCCCGCTCCGGATTGGTCAAAGATTGAGACCGGAGCTTCGATTGCTCCGCACGACCAGTTAGAGGTTATGCTGGTCAAAACCTGGCGAAAGGTGCTGGGGATTCCAAATATCAGCGTAACTGACAACTTCTTCGATCTTGGCGGCCATTCCTTGCTGGCGGCGCGGCTGCTCTCGGAAGTGGAGAAGATTACCGGGCGGCAGATTCCTCTTTCGGTGTTGTTCCGCGGAGCCACAGTGGAGTCGCTAGCCCAATTGATCCGCGCGGGCGGCGAGGCTAATCCTGACCCGGTGGTAATGGAGATCCAGAGTGGCGGCGATGGATTACCGTTCTTCGCGGTTGCCCCACCGGGTGTGGAAACGCTCGGTTTCGGTCTGCTGGCCCGTCACATGGGGCCAGATCGGCCAGTTTATAAACTTCAGGGCCACGCCCCGATTGTCGTGGGCAGACCGTTCACCAAAGAAGATCTGCGTTTGCTGTCTCAGGAATACATCGCCGCCATGCGCGCCGTGCAGCCGGAAGGTCCATACTGCTTGGGCGGCATGTGTGAAGGAGTTCAGATCGCTGAAAGGTTGGTTTGCGATCTGGAAGCACAAGGACAAGTGGTCAGCCTGTTCACCATCTTCGACACCTGGGTGCTCCAACACAGTTATCGATTATGGCTGTGGCGGATTGAGTACTTTCGCCAGCGTCTGAGAGAGTTGAAGAACATGAATTTCTCGCAGCAATGGGAGACTTGCAAGCTCGCCGTCAGTACCCGATGGAGAATGCTGACGGGTAAGTTTCAGGGCAGAAGTGAATGGTACCGCGCATATTGGCCTGAGGATTTCGCCCCCAGCCGGTTCCGCGCTCCTGTGGTCCTGTTCAAGCGGCCAAAACAGCCTTTTTATTACGTCGATGATCCCCAGATGGGTTGGGGCCAGCGCAGCGAGAGCGGAGTGGAGATCCACGAAATTGAGTTTGATCACGAAGAAATACTGCGTGAACCGTACGTGCACCAACTGGGGGAGCAACTCGAGGCCTGTATAAGGAGGTTGGACGAGCGGACTGCGGAATTTGCGTTTCAGCCGCCCGAAGCGTCTCTGATCTCCTCATCATCCGGTTAAGTCGTCGCCAGAAATACAAATTCATGAAGAAGTTGGACAAAGTTGAAATCCTGAAGAACGTTGGCTCTAGTTGGTGCGCTCTCGGCGTGAACGTTTTGGTCGGGATCTTTCTCTCGCCTTACATTCTTCATCGTCTGGGAGACGAGGCTTTCGGTCTCTGGGTTCTGATTTTTTCCATCACTGGTTATTACGGGCTCTTCGACCTCGGAATTCGTTCTTCGATCGTTCGTTATGTCGCAAAGTATTCCGCCACAAATAACTATGAAGAACTAAACCGGCTGGTCAACACCGCCATGGCAAGTTACGGCACGGTGGGAATGCTGGCTTTGCTGGTGACATTCAGCGGCGCGTTTTACGTGGCCTCCATTTTCAAAATTTCCCCGAGCTTCCTGAGCACGGCTCGATTACTTTTTCTGATGGTAGGAACGGCTGTATCTCTGGGTTTTCCCTTAGGGGTCTTTGGCGGAATTCTCGAGGGCTTGCAGCGATTTTATCTTCTGAACTTTACCAGCATCTCTTCGACCTTGTTACGGGCGTTGCTGATCGTGCTGGCTCTGCGGCATGGTAACGGATTGCTGACCGTGGCTCTCATTACGGTTTCGTTGCCCCTGTTAGCTGCGTTGGTGAATGCGACGGTTGTCCTCCATTTAGTGCCTCTGCGCTTCAGCCCGAGATACGTTGAACGCAGCAGCCTACGGCGAATCGCGAATTACAGCGGGGCAACTTTCATGATCATTCTGGCCGGGCGCCTCCGCTTCAAGACCGATGCCGTGGTCATCGGAACGTTTGTCTCCTCCACTGCGATCACCTATTTTGCCATCGGATCGCGCCTGGTGGATTATGCCGGGGAGGTCATCAGTAGCCTGGCGCAAATCTTTGTTCCGATGTCGAGCCAGTCGGACGCAACCGGCGACATGGAGCGCCTGCGAAAAATTTTCGTGGCGGGGAATCGCGCCTGCGCGCTGATTATTTTTCCCATTGCTGCGATCTTGGCAATTCTCGGCAAATCGGTGATCGAAGCCTGGGTCGGCCGCCGCTACGTGGCGACCAGCTATCCCGTGCTGCTCGTGCTGCTGATCCCCTCAACTTTCATGCTGGCGCAAGCCGCCTCCGCTCGCACATTGTTTGGCATGGCCAAACACAAAACCCTCGCCGTAGTGACTTTGATCGAGGGCGTTGCAAACCTGATACTCAGCATAATTTTGGTGCGACGATTTGGAATTCTGGGCGATGCGGTAGGGACGGCGATCCCGCTCACTTGCACAACTCTATGGTTCTTGCCTCGACATCTGTGCCGGGTGCTAGGCCTGCGAGTGCGCACCTACCTGAGGCAGGCATTTGTGCTGCCGCTGGCGCTCACGATGCCACTCATCGCGGTTCTGTTGTTGATGCGGCATTGGTTCATCGCCCACAACTATCTCCAGCTGGCAATTCAGCTTCTGGTCGGTTCGGGTGTTTATGCCGTGGGGCTACTCTGGGCCATTTGGACGCGCAAGGCATGGCAGGTGGAAGGCATTCGCGATGAAGAGACAGCCAGAGAAACTGCTATGGCGCTGGTGGAGACCTATCAGCAGGAGGAAGCGTAGGAAAGTCGCGCTCCGCAAATCTGATGGCAAGCAATTCGAAATACCGGCCCGTGCTGATTTTGGGAGCTGCCCCGCGCATCTCTGTGGCCGTCGCACGCTCGCTGCATCGTCACGGAATTCCGGTAGAAGTTGCTTCTTTTTTGGCGACCGAGCCGAAGTTGCGCTCGCGCGCCATTCGTTCCTTCCATCGCCTGCCTCTGAAAGATCTCCATCGAGCAAAATTTCTGGATTCACTGCTGGCCTTGGTCCGCGAGCGGGGATTCGATACGGTGCTGGCGGCTGGCGATCCCGCGTTGTCGGCATTAGCTGAGCACTACGACCAGCTCTTTCCACTTCTGCATGTTGGCTGTCCGCCGCCTGCCATCGTCGAGCGCGTGCTAAAAAAAGCTCTTACTCTGGAAGCGGCACAAAAATGTGGAATCCAAGTTCCGTTCACCTGCACCGTCGCGAATGTCACCGAACTGGAGCAGGTGGCCGCTCAGCTTCGTTTTCCAGTTGTAGCCAAGCCTGGGCAAAAAGGCGCGCAGGTTTTCCGGGTGCGCTGCTTCCCCACCCTGGAAATGCTGTCGGAAGCGCTGCGAATGAATGATCCGGGACCGGTTTTGCTGCAGGAGTACTGCCCTGGAGTTGGCGTCGGAGTAGAGATGCTGCTGCACAAAGGCGAATGTGTAGCGGCATTCCAGCACCGCCGATTGAAGGAAGCACCCGCCACCGGGGGAGTCGCGGTGATGGCGATCGCCGAGGCCCTCGATCCCGCGCTGGCGGAAGCGTCGTTGAAATTGCTGCGCGCACTCGAGTGGGAAGGTCCTGCGATGGTGGAATTCCGTGTTGACCGGGAGACTGGAAACTGCATCTTCATGGAAGTGAATGGACGATATTGGGGGACATCATCGCTTCCTATCCTCGCCCGCGTAGACTTTCCTCTTTATCATTGGCAAATCCTGCGCGGCGAACAGCCGCGTGTGCCCGGTCAGTACGCCATCGGCATGCGCTGGCGTTGGACGCCCGGATATCTGGATCGCCTTTACAGCATCATGGCAAGATCCAGCGGAAAAATTGTCTGTAACACTTCACGGATCCGCGAACTCGTTCAGATTCCAATAGATTTCTTACCCACGATTCGCGAGGCATTGTGGTCATGGTCTGATCCGGAGCCGTTCTTCTCTGAGCTGGCTGCCTCGATGTACGAACATCTCACCGCAGCAGTCAGCTGGTTGCTGCGGAAACTTACTCGGGGCAGCACCAGCAGGTATGCGAAAATCTACTTACGCCTGCGGCCGGAGGCCCGCTCTACCTACGCGAAGCTACGGACGGCTGATGCGCTGGGCGCGAATCGGAAATATAGCCAGGCCATTGCTGGCAACATGCGGTCAGTGCTGTTCGTCTGCTATGGAAATATCATGCGCAGCCCGATGGCGGAAGCGATGCTGAAACGCGTGCTGGCCGAGCAAGGGGTTAACGGTGTCAGTGTCCAATCGGCTGGACTGCATGCGCTTGCGGGCCGCGAGGCGCACCCTTTAGCGCTAATAGTATCGCGCGAGATTGGTATTCCGCTGGACAATCATCGAGCGCAGTTGCTCACTCCTGAGATGGTTGCATCCTCGGACGTAATCTTTGCCTTGGATTTTGAGAACCTTGCTGAACTATGCGTGGCCTATCCTGACGCGAAGAACAAAATTCATATGCTTAGCGCCTTTGCCGAAGGAAAGCAGCGCTATCGCGAGATCGCGGATCCGTACTACGGCGACGAGGAAACAACCCGGCAATGCTATACCGTGTTGATGCAATGCGTCAGAAATCTGGCGCAGAACGTTTTGCCTGCTCACGAAACCGCTGGGGCAGTTGATTCTACTCCGGTGCATCATTGAGCGGTCGCTGATTCGCGAGAGAACTGGAGACAATGTCCGACCTTTGGAAATATTTGAAGTACGGTCGCCGGATCTTGATGGGGCAAATCCCCGCCGGCCGGCGGCTGACAGTATTCCCCGATGATGTTTTCCTGGTTTCATACCCCCGCTCGGGAAATACTTGGACGCGCTTTCTCACTGGCAATCTGCTCGATCAGGAAGACCCTGTAACCTTTGCCAACATTGAATCCCGCATTCCCGAGATTTACTTTTTCCCGGATAAGGTTCTTCGACATCTTCCGCGCCCCCGCATTCTGAAAAGTCATGAATACTTCGACCAC
>DASQYT010000367.1:0-4437 GCA_035639075.1 Candidatus Elarobacter sp. | reverse complement strand
CGCAGGAACCTCAGGCCGCCGCATTTTTTTGTCGCATTGGTCCAGACCACTTCTCCCCACGCCTCGATCCGGTCCCGCAGGTTGAGCGAAAACCAAAAATGGACCGGTCCATTCGGGTTCACCGGGGCGAAAGTCTCAAAGCCCAGGCCCCCTTCGGACACATCCAGCACGGTTCCGCCGTCATCCCGCTCCAATTGAAGGAAGACAAGCTCGTTCGGCACGATTCTAAGCTTTTGCCGACGATCCAGGTTTATGTTCTGCAGATTCAGGTTTCTTAGAAGACTCATGGTTTTTGAGAGGCGTTTTCGATTTTCGGAGCAACCTTCAACGATGGGAGTTGAAGGGATACCGAATCAGTGGGCCCAGGGTGGGTGTGGGGCCGGGCCTCCGGGCCTCACAGGTTATCATTATACTCCTGCCTGGTGGGATTAGAAAACATTCGGACGGGAAATGGATGTCCGGGGGTTACCGCCACGCCTTAGGCCAACAGCTCGCTGGTGACTTGCGGTTGCTCACCCTGGTTTCTGCTCCCACTAATGATTGCTTTGGCTTGCGATTCTTCTTGATATTGACGAACTTCCCGGTTCCCCCTCACATTTTTGCAATTTTTCTACGCCGCTTTTGCTAAGATTGGGCGTCCACCGGCCCTCACGAGGTGACGATGAAGCTCCTCATGAGCCTGTCCCTGCTAATGCTCTCTATCTTTTTGTTTGCTTCGCCTCTTCCAGAGGCCCCCTCCGGTTTTGCCAATAAAACCAACGGAATGACCGACGACGCCACGCACGCCGCCGATCAAGCCAAGTTTGAGGAAACCGAAGCCATCTCCGACGGCCTCGGCCCGCTCTACAACGCGCAATCCTGCCGCGAGTGCCATCAGAATCCCGTTTCCGGCGGCTCCAGCCAGATCTCCGAATTGCGCGTCGGCCATCGTGGACCGGACGGCAAGTTCGTCAATCCGGACATACCCATTGCTCGCGGAACGGAAATCATCAAGGGCCGCACCCTCGTGAACGACCGCGCCATTTGCCCAAACAACGCGTTCCCCGCTTCGGAAATTCAGGAACGCGTGCCGGACTCGGAGAAAATTCGCACCTTTCGGGTTTCTTTAAATTTGCTCGGCGATGGCTTTGTGGAAGCCGTCCCGGATCAGACTTTCGTGGACCTCGCCAGGGAACAATGTCAGAAAAACCACAAAGAGATTTGCGGGCAGGTCCTCTACGTTCCCGTTCTCGAGGCCCTCGGCCAGACCGCCGTTGGCCGCTTCGGTTGGAAGGACCAGCATGCCAGCCTTTTGTCCTTCTCTGCCGACGCCTATCTCAACGAAATGGGCATCACCAGCCGCCTCCAGCCCGACGAAGTCACCAGCCTGTGCAACACGGCCAGCGAGCCCAATGACAAGCCCGGCGCCGATGGCCTCTCCGACATCGATCGTTTCGCGCGCTTCGTACGCGCCACCGAAGCTCCCGCCCGCGACGCCCAATTGGCGCAGACCGCCAGCGCGCGCCATGGCGCCGAATTATTCAACAAAGTCGGCTGCGATATTTGTCACGTCCAGACGCTCACGACTGCTCCTGCCGGAACAAGAGTCAACGGCGGCGCTTACACCCTCGCTCCCGCGCTGGGGGGAAAGCAGTTTCATCCCTATGGCGACTTCCTCCTCCACAACGTCGGCACCGGCGACGGCATCGTTGTGGCCATGCTTGAGCACTATGGCAAGCGGATGTACCAGACCACCTAGAAAGACTTCTCTATCTCCGAATTCAACAGCACCGGCAATAAACTCCGTACGCCCCCTCTCTGGGGTGTCCGTCTGCATTCACGCCTCATGCATGATGGCGCTTCCACCACGCTCCTGGACGCCATCCTCCGCCACCACGGCGAAGCCGAACATGTCACCAAGAAGTTTGAAAGGCTCAAACCTAGCGAAAAGGACGCTCTTCTCGAGTTTTTGCGCTCCCTATAAACGGCCTAGGTTCAACATCCTACGCGGTTCCGAGTCGGCACACCCTGTCCTGCCAGGCAGGGTAATTGTTTACACAAGGCTCCCTTCCGAAGGGCTTTTCTGCGCCTATTTCTTTGCTAGCCTATAGATAAGAAACGACATCCCCGGATCACCGTCCTTTTAAGACGGTGTTTTCCGGGCAGGCCACTTATCCCAAACGTATGGCCGCTCAGCGGCCTGTGGAAATCTCATCGCCCAGCCAGGCGATCAAGGGGTGTGAAGTGAAAATCGCATCGCTCTATCTCGCGCTAACCGGGACGCTCGCCATAGGGGCCGCTCCCGCGCTCGGACAGTCGCCGTCCGCCGGGGTCACCAAAAACGTCTCGCGCACCACCAAAGCGGTCAACTACCGCCGCGCCGGTGCCGCCAAGATCGACTTTCAAGGCACCGAATTGATGCAGCAGGCCAATGGAGAAGCCAGGGTCCAGAACAAGGGCAGCCGCACGGAAATCGACGCAAAATTCCTCGGCCTCGACGAAGCCACCAAGTTCGGCCTCGAATATCTCACTTACGTTCTCTGGGCCGTCTCTCCGGGAGGCCGCGCCGTAAATCTCGGCGAAGTCGTCCTCAAGAACGGCGCCGGCGAAGTCAAAGCCATCTCCGACATGCAGACCTTTGGCATGATCGTCACCGCCGAGCCGTATTTCGCCGTCACGCAGCCCGGCAACACCGTCGTCCTCGAAAACGTCTTCGGTCCGGCCACGCTCGGCAAAGTCGAAAACATCGACGCCAGCTACGAACTCATCGGCCGCGGCAGCTACTCCTCTTCCAACACCAAAATCGAAAACGCCATTTTCGGCATCGACCGCAAGACTCCGCTTGAACTTTTTGAAGCGCGCAACTCCGTCCGCATCGCGCACATCGCGCTTGCCGACAGATACGCTGCTTCCACTCTTGCCAAAGCCGAGCAGCAGCTCCGTAACGCCGAAGAAATCTACGGCCGCAAGAGCGACAAGAAATCCGTGATCGCCGCCGCCCGCGAAGTCGTGCAAACTTCCGAAGAAGCCCGCGTCATGGCCGTAAAACAAAAAGCCGAGGAAGACGCGCAAGCCAGAATCGCCGCCGAAAAGAGAGCCGCGGAGGATCGCGAAGCCAGAGCCCGCGCCGACGCCATCGCTGAAATTCAGCGCCGCAAGGACGCCGAGCTAGCTCGCCAGCAAGCCGAAGCTGCCAAGGCGGACGCTCTGCGCATGCAGCAGGAAGCCCAGCAAGCCGCCGCCGAAGCCGCGCGCCAGAAAGCCGAAGCCGAAAAAGCCAGCGCCGCCGCTTTAGTTCAGCAGCAAGCCGCGCAAGCTGCCGCCGATCAGGCCGCCAGGGATCGCGCCGCCGCTCAAGCGCAGCAGCGCGCCGCCGAAGCCGAAACCGAAAAAGCGCGCCAGGCCGCCGCGCAAGCCGAAGCCGAAAAAGCGCAGCTTCGCGCCCAGCTTCTCAATCAGCTCAATTCCATTTTGCAAACTCGCGACTCCGCTCGCGGCCTCATCGTCAACATGTCGGACGTGCTCTTTGACACCGGCAGCTACACGCTCAAGCCCGGCGCGCGCGAAAAGCTCGCCAAAATTTCCGGCATCGTTCTCGCGCATCCCGGCCTCTCGCTTCAGATCGAAGGCCACACGGACAGCGTCGGCGGCGATGAATTCAACCAGCAGCTTTCCGAACGCCGCGCCGATTCCGTGCGCGACTTCCTCGCCGAGCAGGGCGTAGCTCCGTCAACCATCACCGCCCATGGCTTTGGCAAAACGCAACCCGTCGCCTCCAACGAAACAGCTGAAGGCCGCCAGCGCAACCGCCGCGTCGAGCTCGTGGTCAACGGCGACGCCATCGGCAACGCCACGGCTTCCGCCGGGCCCGTCGCCCAGCGCTAGTCCTTCGCGTCACATCCAAGTTCTCCCCGTAGGGGCACGATACATCGTGCCCCTCTTTCTTTTCCCCACTCCTAACCCCCAATCGCCGTTCGCCCGGCCATATGCTCAAAACTGTCATTCCGAGCGAAGCGGGCCAATTTTTTGCTTGCGCTACGCTCCTGCGAAGCGTTGGCCCGCGCAGTCGAGGAATCTCTCTTCTCTGTGCGCTCTGTTTTAAATCCGTCTTTCTTTTCCTTCAACTTTCAACTTTCAACTCTCAACCTCTTCATCCCATCCTCCTTGGTACTAAATTGTCCCTCCTCTCCCCTCTCTCTGGCCTCCCGCTTGCCACCAAGGTCGAAAATCACTGCGCTTGTGCTTGGCTAGGTTGAGGATTCGGCGGTTCGATCCGATAACCGAGGGTTTGCAGTTGCCGGATCATTCTTGCTGTGCGTGCGTGCTTGCTTTGATTGTTGGGTAACGGCCGGGCCGCGTTCTTCGTAACGGACTCCCTGGTGCAAGATCAGCCAGATCAGACGACACTGTCGATGGGCAATGGCCCCGATGGCTTGGTTATGTCCCAAGCGCGGGACC
>DASQYT010000366.1:0-8375 GCA_035639075.1 Candidatus Elarobacter sp. | reverse complement strand
GTCGCCGATGCTCCAGAAGGGCATACGCCGGTCGCATGGAAACAAGATCACGTCGCCCCGCTCCGGCCTGTAGAAGCGCGGCGTGTATTCGCGCTCCGGGTCGTGCACAATCGCGATTTCGTTGCGCTCCTCGATTTGCAGAAGTTGCTGAATGATGAGTTGCGTTTTGCTGGTCGCGGTGTCCCCCATGATCTCGAAGTGGCGGTTCTCTTTGACGAGAGGGATATGCAGTTTCTTGTTGAGGCCGAGCATACGCTCGAGCGCGGTGCGGTCCTCATTCCCAAAACCGATTCCTCTTGACCTGCGGTGTCTCCAGTTGAAATGCGCTACGGTAATCGAGTCCGGTCCCCTGAGTTTCCTTCCGTAGCGCAGCACCCTTATGCGCTTCCGCTCCATCCACGTGGCTGGCCACAAACCGACAAGGAACACTATGGGCACGGTCCAAAGCGCGGGCCTCGCCAGATCGAAGAGCGTCTGGTCGTGATAAATCCATTCGCCAAGGAAGGAATGCAGCTTGGCGTTGTCGTAAAGACCTCGCTGCAATTCAAGTCGCAATGCTCCTTGCTTCACAGCTTCGCTGGTGAGCGCAAAGGTTTTCTCCCCGCTGTCCGTCACCACTGGCACTACTTCGCTGTCTAGCGCCAAATGGTTCCCTTTTCGCGTCACCACTTCAAGCAGCGAGTACCATCCGTTCTGCCGCACGATCCCGGCAATCTCTGTTCCGACATAGGTGAGCAGATAGTGCCGTTCGAGCGGTGTCCAGACCCGCAGAAAACGAACGCATTCCACCCCTGAGCCCGCTACCACGGACAAGATCAATAACGCGATGGTGTATACCGGCTTGCTGCTGGGCCAATCCGTCCGTTCGTCTCTTCCCCATTCCGTCCGCATCGCTAGGCTCCGTTCGAGTCCGCCTCATCCCGCCTGTGGTTCCGTGGTTGTCGTGGTCAACCGGTCTAACGCTTTTGCCAGCTTGGACGCGTCGGCGCGATTGATCATGTCCTGCATGTCTTCGCTTGTTAGCGGCTCGCGGTTTGCAATGCTGAACAGCACGTTCACCAGGATCATTCGCAGTGCGAGTAATTCAGCCACGATAGTTTGGTCGGAGGGACTTGGCTTGCTGGCTCTAAGCAACACCTCACGCGCCCATTCGCTGATCGTCTGTGCGCCCGCGAGGGCTTCAAACTGCGCGTATTCCTGCTCGGTGACTTTGGTGCTGATGGACCTAGTGCGCGGTGTGGGCATGAATCTCTTCCTTGTTCCGAATGGAGGGCGCGCGGGCGATGGCGGCGTGATGACTAACAAAATCAAGGAGTTCCCATACAGGAACCGCAAGTTCCTGCGCAGAAACCGCGGTGAGCGACGAATTGCTAGCTGCCGCGTTTGCAGCGAGTTCCCATATAGCAACCATCGTTGCTATACGGCACCCGTTATGGGGTGACGTGTCAGTCCAACTCCCGGTGCCGAAGGCACCGCTCTTCATAGCTCGCCGTATTCGACGATCAAACCGTCCCACAGCGCCCGCACGGCGGGGATCTCCCAGGCACGGCGGAAGAGCTCCCGCACCGCCCTCCACTCTTTCTCCGAGAACGTGAACGTGATTCCGTTGCTGCGCGCACGAAACGAGAACTCGACCTCTTTACCATGCTCGCCGAGATAGCCAAAAAAGTATTCGCCCTTCCAGTGCTGCGCCGAGCCTTCCGGGCCGAGCGTTGCTAGCATGACGCGAAACTCGGCCATAACCGGGTACTCAGACAGTGGGTACATTGGCGCTCTCACACCTGGGAAGCTGAGGAGCACGGAGAAGTCGTTGCCTTCGCCGCGCGCAAAGGACAGAGTGAATCCGCCCTCGCTAATCGGCGGGATCGCTACTTGAAAGAAGCTCTCCGCGACGGCCTTGGCCTTGTCGCGGACGGGCTCCTTCGAAAGGTGATAATGGCCCCGTGCGGCGAGTCGCCAAAGGGACGGCCAATGAGGGCGGAGCGCACGATTGAGTGCGTCGGCATCTTTGACGCCATCATCTTCGAGAAGCGCATAAAGATTCCGCCCCGCTAGCAGTGGTTCCCATTTTGTGGCCGGATCGCTGAACTGTCGGCGTGTTTCCGCCACTGTTCGACGCACGATTTCGGGCGTGACTTTCTCGCTGCCTTCGGTGGCCCTTACTTTCGAGGGACGACAGTCCCAGGGAAGATTGCCCAGGTAATACTCATCTGAGGCGGACTGACCTTTGCGCAAATCGTAGGCTGCCGAGAACGCATCGAGGACGGCGACCAAAGACCCGCGAGATACATGACTTGGTGTGTCGCTCGAAAATGCTTCCAATCCCTGTTGAACAAAGTGGGCAAGGACCACCCACTCTGCCTTCGACAGGAGATGCTGAGCCTCGCCCTTTCTGCGAATTTCTCGAAGCGCTTTGGTCGGCTCCGACATGAGGTCCACAACTTCGAGGCGGTCTTCGCGGGCCGATTCGAGAAATTGCTTTGCGATCTCCGAAGTGGAGACGCTTTCGCCTGTCCTGGACGACATGAGTTTCTTGGCCCTGTCCAGGCGTTGGCGTAGCGCTTCGCTGATTCGCACTGAAAGGGTCTGTTGCTGCTTTGCTTTTTCCGATTTGTCCGGTGGCTTTCCCTCGGGTTTTTCAGGCTTGTCAGGCAATAGGAAGCTCCCTTTTCCGGCGGCTAATACAATCCGGCAAGATGTATCGAAACATATTGACAGAATACATGCGACCAGTTATGATGTCAATCCCATTTCCGATGGGGCCGAATGAACGTCCGCGATGCCCAATCCGACCCGCGCAAGAACCCAGACTCGCCAAGAGTGCATGGCTTGCGCCTCGCAGTAAGTCCGTCCGCAAGATCAATAGAATTGTCTCGAAAGTTGCCGGAAGTTCCGGGATCGCCGTTAGCGGTCTCTGCAGGTGAGGCGCCCAACCCACGTCTCTCGGAGACCACTAATGAAGGCACAGAGCAAGAAACCCAAGAAGGGCAATTCCTCACTGTCCAAGACGTAGCAAAGCTTCTACGCGTCCCCGTTTCTTGGGTCTACGGACACACTCGAAAACGATCTTTAGAACGCTTGCCGGGCTACCGACTTGGAAAGTATTGGCGCTTCCGCGAGGACGAAATCGTCGCTTGGGTGAAATGTCAGCGCGGAGGGCACCATGTCGCTTGACTCTAGAGGTACACTCAAAGCTGACATAGGAAAAGGCAGACGAGCCAACCTCAGAATAGAGAGGAGAAAGATGGCTCGTTGCCAGTATCAGAATGGTTGTCTTTTTATTCGCGGTAAGCGTAGGAAAATGTGGGTTGCGCGGTGGAGGGAAGACGTGATCCTCGCTGATGGATCAGCCAGCCGGGTAATGCGTTCGGTTGTGCTCGGACCTGTAAGCGAGATCGCAGGCCGCCGTGAAGCTCGCAGACTACTGGACGCTCGCCTCAACCCCATCAATCAAGGGCAGTACCGCCCGGAAGCCACGATGTTATTCTCGAAGTTTGCTGCAGACTGCTTCGAGCCGGGATTATTGCCGACACTCAAGTTTGCTACGCAAAAAATATACTCATTCCTCTTGCGGAAGCACTTGACCCCACGGTTTGGTGATTATCGCCTATGTGACATATCCAGAGCTGAAATCCAGCAGTACCTTCTGGAGAAACTCAAGCAAGGATTCGCATGGGAGACCACCAACCATCTGCGCAACTTAATGAGCAAGGTTCTAGGGACCGCCGTCAGTTGGAATTACCTGGCGGACAATGTCGTTCGTGGCGTCAAGATGCCTGAGCGCTCATTGAAGCGTCCTCATCAGTTTCTCAATGCGGATGAAGTGAAACGACTCGTTGCAGCCTGTACTGAGCCGACTCGCAGCATCGTAGTGGTTGCAGTCATGACGGGACTGCGGATTGGCGAGATCCTCGCGCTGCGGTGGGGACGCATAAACTTCATTGGAGAAACACTGGTGGTTGCTGAAACTTGTTTCATGGGACGCTTCGGTACGCCAAAAACTCGGGCAAGCAGGCGGGAAATCCCGCTCTCGCCCGCGGTCGTGGAGGCGTTAAAGGCTCACTACTCTCGCTCAGCGGATCGTTCTCCTAAGGCACTGGTTTTTGCCACTCGGCACGGTGGTCCTTTGGTGTCGAATAATCTGCGGAAGAGGGGGCTGCAATCCGCGTGCAAGCGCGCAGAACTGCCACGAATCAATTGGCACGCTCTTCGCCATACGCACGGCACGCTGTTGCACGTGCAAGGAACACCTCTGAAAGTTGCTCAGGCGCAGCTCGGGCATTCTCACATGACGACAACTCTCGAAGTCTACACGCACGCCAGTGTGATCGCTCAGCGAGAGGCCGTGAACCTACTCGACGAGCAAGTGTTCCCAAGTGTTCCCAAAAACGCCAAAGAAGCTAGCAGTACAGCAGAGGTCGTTTCGCCAACTAATTGAATTTCCAAGATTAAGTGGCGCGCCCGGGGAGACTCGAACTCCCGACCCTCTGCTTAGAAGGCAGACGCTCTATCCAACTGAGCTACGGGCGCATCCTTGGCTACTCTTTTGATTCTACTGCTCTTACCAAACTAATTCGAGCTCCAGTTCTTGGCCATTTCTTGGAGCACTTGGAGCAATTGAAGCGATTTCAACTGATGGAACGGTGAAACCGACACCGATTTTCTCTGCTTCTTCAAGGCGACGGTCCAACTCGAACTCCATGCGGGAGTTGAGTTCGGACATCGTCTCGGGTTGGTGTCCCATCCAGAAATTATTGATGTCTTCCTGACACCTTTCTCCTCTAAGCCATGTCTTTCGGAATCGACGAAACGCGTGGAATCCCATCCCTTTTTCGTCAATCTGCATGGCCTGGACCCGAGGCGTCAACCAACGTTGCTCCAGGTTGTTGTGCAAGTAAGGCGTGCCATTAGGGAATGGATTAAGGGGAATGGAGTCCGCCCTGTGGTCATCGAAATGGAGGCCGGTGCGCGGCGGCCGGTTGGCCGCCGCGCACCGTCGCTGATGGCTCTTGTTTTTGTGGCGCGGTTTTAATCTGTTTTGCCTTAGGAAACCGCGAAACAAACTGTGGAAGTTTCCCGTCCGCCGAAGCTGTTGTAAGAGCCATCGGGCAAATCGAGGTACACGGCATAGCCTCGCGGGTCATTGTTGAAGTGGTTGAGGACCAAGCCCGCGCGTTCCAGCGCGGCCTTGATCCGGGTTTGTAGATTTTGCTTGCGCCGCTCTTGCCGTTCCGTGAGCCCGCTGTTGCAGGCGATCTCGTTCAAACGATTGAGTGAGGTCGCGAGTCTGCAAAGTTCTGCGGCGTGTTGAGCAGCTTCGCGCGGCGTGCGTTTTCCGATGGACGCGATGTAGGCAGACAAAACTGCCTCCTGCGTGTTCATTCGCATGGGTGTTGCTCCTGAGTTGTGGATTAAGGTGAAATCGTGAGAGGAGAGAGTGTGGGAGTGTGTCTGCTACCCGAACCCGCTAATGACTGTTCCGGTTGTCAGTGGTTGTGGGTTGCAAGGGATTGTGGGATTAAGACGTTGGGTGAATTATTCGTATCTCAAAGCGACCATCGGATCGACGCGGATGGCGCGGCGAGCGGGGATGTAGCAAGCAGTCAGCGCAACGCCGAGCAGAATAATGGCAACGGCGCCAAAGGTCAGCGGATCCGTCGCCGAAACCCCATAAAGCAGACTAGCCATCAGGCGCGTGAGCAGAAGCGCGGCGGCGACGCCAACTCCCAAGCCGAACAGGGCAAGTTTCATTCCTTGCCCCAAAATCAACCGCAATATGTCGCGTTGCTGCGCGCCAAGCGCCATGCGAATTCCGATTTCGTGCGTGCGCTGCGAGGCAAAATACGAGATTACGCCGAAAATTCCAACGGCGGCGAGGATCAGAGCAATCGTGCTGAACGAACCTAGCAGCAAAGTGCGAAATCGCTCTTGTGAAATCGATTGGCCGAGCGCGTCGGCCAAAAATTCGACGTCCGTCACCGGCAGGTCATGATCAATGGAGTGAACCGCTTGGCGAATGCCGGCGGTTACGCCCGATGCGCTCAACGAACTCCTTACGACGACCTCCCCGCCCCAGAGAGGCGCCTGAACGAAGGGCACATACATCATCGGGCCGGGCTTCCGGCTAAGCGCCACATCCCGCACGTCGCCAACGACGCCGACGATTTCGCGCAACACATTGCGGTTCGGCGGAAATCCAAATCTCATTTGCCTTCCGATGGGGTCCTGGTTCGGGAAATAACGCTGCGCCAGCGTTTCGCTAATGATTGCTACTTTCGGATTGGACGGCGAGTCCTGCTCGGAGAAAAAACGGCCCCGCAGCAGCGGAATCCGCATCACGCGAAAATAGTCGGGACTCACCGTAGCGTAATCGGCGGTGGGGGATTTGCCGGGAGGGAGTGGAGGATCCCCTACTATGCTGAACCCAAAGTTGGCTGCGCCTTGGCGGTCCATCGGGAGGGGAGCCGCCAGAGCAGAATCCTGCAAACCAGGCTGCACATGAAGCCGAGCTAGCAACTCGCTGGAGAAAGCCGTCCATCGCTGCGGTGTCGAATATTCAAATTGGGGAAGCGAAACCTCGGCCTCTATGACGTGTTCCACATCGAAGCCCGGGTTGACGGACGTGACCAGCGTAAAGCTGCGGATAAGGAGGCCGCCCGCAATCAACAGCACCATGGCCAGCGAAATTTCCGCGATCGCCAAGAAACTCCGCACATGCTGGCCGGTACGCTGGCCAGTACGCTCGCCGCCCTCTTTGATATTCGACTGCAAGTTGGACGGAGTCGCGAGGAGCGCGGGTGCCAGTCCAAACGCCAGCGCGGCAGCAAGAGACAACAAGAGCGCGAACGCCAGGACCGAGCCTCCAACATGAACCGAACTGATCCGGGTCACGCCGGGCGGAAGGAAAGGCAGGCCAATCGAGACACCCCAGGCCGCAAGAAGCACGCCGGCGACCCCGCCGAGCAACCCCAGCAAAGCGCTTTCCGTCAGCAGTTGCCGGACAATGCGCGCCCGCCCTGCCCCAAGCGCGATTCGCACCGCGATTTCTCTCCCGCGAGAAGTGGCACGCGACAGAAGCAGATTCGCAATATTGGCGCAGGCGAGCAAGAGGACCAGGCCAACCGCGCCCAGCAAAATAAGCAGCGCGGATTTCACGTTCCCGACTACGAACTGCCGAAAGCGCTCAATCCGGATTGTCAGCCCTGAATCTTGCGCGGGAAACTCTTTCGCCAGTCTGGCACTGAGGGTATTCATCTCGGCCTGAGCTCGCGTCAGAGAAACGCCCGGCTTAAGCCGGGCGATGGCGCTAAGCACAGGCGTGCCGGGCTGCGACAACAAAGGCCCGAACACCGGGTCCTGCACGATAGAAACCCAGACATCCTGAGGGGGAGCGCCGTCAGGATACCGAAAGCTTGCCGGCAGAATTCCGACGACAGTGAACGAACGCATGTCCAGCGTAACGGATTGCCCGATGATTTCGGGATTCGCGCCGAAGCGGCTGCGCCAAAGATTTTCGCTCAGAACAGCCACGGGTGCTGCGCCTTGCTTGCCATCCTCGGGCAGCAATGTGCGGCCGGCCAGAGGTTTTGCGTTCAGCAGAGGAAATATCTCCGGCGTCACGTCTGCGGTGTTCACAATGGATGGCTCGCCCGCCCCGGTCAATGTGAGATCGTGAAATGAATTTCCCGCCATCTCGCTAAATACGTGGTTCTGCTGGCGCAACTCCGTGAAGTCCCTGTAGGAAATTCCTGACAGCGCGTCGGGTTGTTTCAGCGGGACATCAAACACCAGGACGAGTCGATCGGGATCGGGATACGGAAGCGACCGTAAGAGCACCGCATCCACGATGCTGAACATGGCGGTGTTGGCGCCGATGCCCAAGGCGAGAGTGAGTACGGCGACGGCGGTGAAGCCAGGGGAATTATGCAACATTCGAACGCCGTGGTGTAAGTCCTGGGCGAAGTCCTGAATCCAATTAACACGTCGCGCGTCGCGGCATTTCTCTTTGGTCGGCTCGATACCGCCCAGGTCGAGTCGCGCACGGCGGCTTGCCTCTTCTTCCGTCATCCCTTGCGCGACGTATTCCTCGGTTTTTCGGTCGAGGTGGTCGCGCAGTTCGTCGTCCAATTCCTGGTCCGCCTGCGCCCAGCGAAACAACGACCGCAGCCGCAGGGGAATCGTGTATAGCCAATGCTCTGGTCGCATGTTCGACTCTCCTCTACTCGTACCTCAGCGCGACCATCGGATCGACTTTCATCGCGCGGCGGGCGGGAATGTAGCAAGCAGCGAAAGCGACGAGAATCAGCAGGGCGGCGACGGCCACCATCGTGAGCGGGTCGTTCGCGCGGACGTCATACAGCATCGCAGACATGAAA
>DASQYT010000365.1:0-6872 GCA_035639075.1 Candidatus Elarobacter sp. | reverse complement strand
GCGTGCAAAACGGCCAGATGCCGAGCGGCCGTATCGCGCGTTCGGGTACCCGATTGTTCCCGCGCTCTATATCTTTGCCGCGGTCGCAATTATGTTTGTGCTTTTGCTTTACCAGACGCAAACCTCGGGAAAGGGTCTGGAGATTGTTTTGCTTGGCGTTCCCGTCTATCTGCTATGGTCGTGGTGGTCGCGGCGGAGCGCTAACGCTGGACTAGAGCAATAGTCGAATTCTTTGTAGGGACGCGACATGCTGCGCCCGTACAATGCATAAGGCCAAATTGGCGGCGTCATGAGGAAGCGGGGCAGTCCCCCAAAGGAGGAGTTGCATGGGCAACCCCTTGTTCGCAACCAAGTCGCTCGACACATTGATGAAGGAAGCGGGCGACACTGGAGAGCACAGCCTGAAGCGCGCGCTGGGACCGGTAAACCTGGTCACTCTAGGGGTCGGGGCCATTATCGGGGCAGGCATCTTTGTGCTGACTGGCTCGGCGGCCGCACTTTATGCCGGCCCAGCCATCATGCTCTCTTATGTACTTGCGGGGACTGGCTGCGTGTTCGCTGGTCTATGTTATGCCGAATTCGCTTCGATGATTCCCATCGCCGGCTCCGCCTACACATACGGCTATGCCACGCTCGGCGAGCTTATCGCCTGGATCATCGGCTGGGATTTGATCCTGGAATACGCGTTTGGTGCCGCAACCGTAGCCAGCGGCTGGAGCAGCACGCTGGTGGCGTTCCTACAGGACTACGGCATCAACTTGCCACCGCAGATATGCGACGTGCCGGGAGCTCTTTGGGTCATGGTCGATGGCCGGTGGGGGCCGGCGACGACGTTCAATCTGCCGGCTGAACAGCTGGCGGCGCTGCCGCACGCGACGGCCAGCTTCAACTTGATTGCGTTCCTGGCCATTCTTGCGGTCACGACCATCCTAATTGTGGGGATTAAGGAGTCAGCAAATTTCAACACCGGCGTCGTTTTTGTGAAGTTGGCCGCCGTCTTGACTTTTATTGCTGTCGCGCTGCCCTTCGTTCTAAAGCACCCCGACATTGCTCACGCGAACTGGAAGGTGTTTCTGCCCTCTAACACGGGTACCTTTGGTTCCTTCGGATGGTCCGGAGTCTTGCGAGGCGCGGGAGTGGTTTTCTTTGCCTATATAGGTTTCGACGCTGTTTCGACTGCGGCGCAGGAGGCGCGCAAGCCGCAAAAGGACATGCCGATCGGCATTCTTGGTTCGCTCATCGTCTGCACGTTTTTGTACATCGTGGTGTCCGGGCTACTCACCGCGACGGTGCACTACTCGCGGCTTAACATTGGTGCGCCAGTATCGCTGGCCATTCGTGAGACCGGAGTGAAATGGGGCAGTTACGTAGTGAACGCAGGAGCGCTGGCAGGGTTGAGCACAGTAATGCTGGTGATGCTGCTAGGGCAATCCCGAGTGTTTTACTCGATGGCACACGATGGTTTGCTCTGGAAGTGGGCGGGCGATATTCACCCGCGCTTTCGCACTCCCTGGAAGTCCACCGCGGTTGTTGGCCTGGCTGTGGCGATCGTGGGCTCGCTGGTGCCCATCGGCAGCCTGGGTCAAATGGTTAGCATCGGCACGCTCCTTGCCTTTGTGATCGTATGCGCCGCGGTTTGGATCTTGCGCATCAGGCGGCCCGATCTGGAGCGGCCCTTCCGGACACCTTGGGTTCCATTCGTGCCGATCATGGGAATTATCGTTTCGCTGGGCCTAATGGCAGGTCTGAACGGTGTCACGTGGCTGCGTCTTATTGTTTGGCTTATCATTGGGCTGATCATTTACTTCACCTATGGTGTGAAACACAGCAAAGTCCGCAATGGCATGAAGTAACTCTTGGAACTCGGCGCCGACGACGCCTGGCCTGTTTTGCTCCGCTCGATGCTCCCACTGCATTCGCTACGGCGATTCAGGTAAAGTACTCATTCCGATGACGACACGATGAAATCCCTCCGCGCCAGCCTAAAAGAAGTCTGGAACCGCCTCACGTGGCCCGATCTGGTTTCCACTGCAGTGGCAGGCGGAGGGCTGTTGGCCGCCCTCTTTGGTTTGCAAGGCGGTGTCTTCAGTTTCTTAAAATACCTGGCGGTTCTTGCGGGAGTCTATCTTCTGTTCCGGCTAATCGGCTGGTGGAGAGACCGGCTGCTGTGGAGCCTCCGCAACCGGCTGATCGTTGCCTACCTGTTTATTGCGGTCGTTCCGATTTTGTCGATCGCGACGCTAGCGGTTCTAGCTGCCCGCATTCTGTACTCTCAGCTCGGCGCCTACTTATTGCATGAAGATCTGCAGCAGCGTATTGCGATGATCGCAGATATTTCGGAGCACATCGCCGCCGCGCACGCGACCCTGCCAAAGGGAATAAGCGAGGAGGAGTCCGAGCGCGTACTGGCCGCGCAATCTCACGCCGTACACGACGGCGAGCTTCCGAAATTAGATATCGCGTTCTCCAGTGACACAAGTTTGCTGCGGAAGGTGGCTGGTCCGGAGGCGCTGTCGTTTGCCGGGATTGTGCAGGAAGGTGACAGGCTTTCTTTAATGAGCATACGGGCTATGCCAGAGCGGGGCGGTGTGCGATTGGTGACCTTGCGCGTGCCGGTCACGCCTGACTTCCTCAGTGGAATTGCGCCGGATCTCGGCGCGATCCAGCTCACTCTCATGGAGAAGTATGTGCCCGGGGCGCGCCAGGGAATTATTTATCCGACTGCCAGCGGGCAATATGTCACAGCTCGCCCCATTGTGGCGCAGAATCGGTCGCTTCAGCCCGCTATGATTTGGATTGATGTGCCGGTAGAAGTCGTGTCGCGGCTGGACTCGATATATGTGGGGCAGGACGGCATTGTAGAACCGCTTCGGCCCGTCCTGGCGGTATTCAATGCGCGTCCCTCTCAGTTAAACGCGCGAATGTTCACGTCGTTTGGCGAGCTGCGCGAGACCTATCGGCTGATGGCTATCGGGATGGGCGCTCTTCTTGTTCTCGTAGGAATGGTGGCGCTCATTCCCGGGATTGTGCTGACCCGCCGCATCACGAATGCTGTTGCGGATCTCTATCAAGCCACGCAATTCGTGAAAGCGGGAGATTTTTCCCACCGGATATCGATGAAGCAACAAGACCAACTAGGTGAACTGGCCGAATCATTCAACACCATGACGGCTTCCATCGGAGAGCTTGTCGAGGTAGAAAACAAGCGGCAGCGTCTGGAAAATGAGATTTCCATCGCGCGGGAAGTGCAAAACCAGCTTTTTCCGAGCACCTTGCCGTCCGTCCCAGGAGTGGAGATCGAAGCAATCTGCAAGGCCGCGCGCTCCGTCAGCGGAGACTACTATGATTTTATCCAGCTCAGTCCAACGCATATCGCCATAGCCATCGCGGACATCTCAGGGAAGGGAATTTCGGCTGCACTGCTGATGGCCAGTCTGCAAGCGGCGCTGCGCAGCCAAATGCTTACAGAAGGCAGCGAACGCCTGAGCATGTCCGAGCTGGTTTCCCGGCTGAATAAGCATTTAGTGCGCAACACTGGCGACGACCGGTTCGCGACATTCTTCATTGCAACCTACGACAGCACTAGGCGAACGCTGCGCTATACAAACGCTGGACACCTGCCGGCATTTCTGATCTGCAAGGACGGTTCGGAACAATTGGATAAAGGTGGCATGGTTCTGGGAGTGATGGAAGATTACATCTATGAGGAAGGGGAGCTTATGGTCGGTCCCGACGCGCTCCTGATCGGATACAGCGACGGCTTGATTGAGCCGGAAAACGTGTACGGTGAAGAATTTGGAATTCGCCGATTGCAGGAGGCCGCGGAGCGCGTGCAGGGTGCCGCGCCGCTCATGGTCGCGGAGTCGCTGATGGCCGCGGCCGAGGAGTGGGCCGGGACTCCTGAACAGGCCGACGATATGACGGTGATCGTCGCCCGGCTTCGGTAGTGCCTCTGTTTCTGCTAGGCTATACTGAAAATCCTTCCAAGAGATTTTGCTGGGGAGACGAATGTCGCTTCGTAATCGTGTGGCGCTGGTGACAGGCGGGAGCAGAGGAATCGGCCGCGGGCTTGCTCTGCGGCTGGCGCAGGATGGCGCGCGCATGGCCATCGCCTATCGCTCCAACAAAGTAGCGGCGCAGCAGACGTTGCGGCAGTTGCAAGCCAATGGAGTCGATTGCGTTGCGGTGGAGACGGATATAACCGACGCGGGGCGCTGCGACCAGTTGATCAAGACGGTGGCCGATCGTTTCGGCCGTCTGGATGTCATTGTCAACAACGTTGGAGATTTTCGCTGGGGCACGCTTGCGGAATCGTCGCTTCAGGACTGGCAAAGCATCTTCACCTCGAATCTGCTCACCGTTTTATACATGTGCCGGGCCGCATTACCGCATATGCGCAGAGCGCGCTGGGGCCGGATTATTAATATGGGTGCCGTCGGCGCGGAGCGCGCATTTGGCCAGGCGAAAATCTCCGCCTATGCAGCGGCCAAGGCGGCAGTCGTGGCATTGTCACGTTCCCTGGCGCTCGAGGAAGCCAAGAACGGCATCACCGTGAACGTCGTGAACCCTTCCAGCATTGATGAAAACGAGCTGACGCTGGAAGAAGCTCGCAAGATTCGCGACGCACGGTTCCCCATCGGCCGCCCTCCGACCGTTGAAGATGTTGCCGGCACGGTGGCTTTTTTCGCATCCGAGGAAGCCGAATACGTTACCGGACAGGTCGTCAATGTCAGCGGCGGCTGGATGCTTTGATTTTGCCGTGAGCCTCCCATGAAAGCTCTCACTGCTGCCGAGATGCGCGAAGTCGATCGACTCACCACCGAGCGCTACGGCGTCCCCAGCCTGCAGTTGATGGAAGCTGCCGGAACAAGCGTTTGCAGAGTCATCCGTGATTATCGTGCTTCAAGGCACTTGGACCGAACTCGCCGGATCGTGGTTCTTTGCGGAAAAGGAAACAACGGCGGAGACGGGTTCGTGAGTGCCCGGCACCTTCAGAAAGAGGTACATGATGTTCAGGTACGAGCATATCTTTTCGGTTCCGCGCAAGACTTGAGTGGCGACGCCGCCCAAAACTGCAAGCGCTGGACCGACGAGGGCGGTCCGACCACTGAAGTGAAAGACGAGGCGGCCTGGAGAAAAGTCTGGGAGGAGATTGCTTGGGCTGACATAGTCGTGGATGCGCTCCTCGGCACTGGGCTACGTGGTGGAGCATCTGGTTTAATCGCTCGAGCGATAGAGGACTTAAATCGTCTATCACGCTCTGCTTCTGCCCCGATTCCTGCTCTAATCCTCGCTGTTGACACTCCTTCCGGCCTCCCTTCGGATGGCGAAGCCGGTCAGGGACCTGTTCTTCGGGCGCACAAAACCATTACATTCACTGCTCCCAAGGTGGGGCAACTCATTTCTTCGGATGCGCCCTGTTGCGGTGAACTGCTGGTCCGGATGATTGGCTCACCGCCCGCGCTCGTAGAAGAGACCGGCAAGGGGAACCTTCGTCTCGCGAGTCCAGACGAATTCGCATCATTGGCGCTCGTCCGCCCCGTGGACTCTCACAAAGGGACTTTCGGACATGCACTGATAGTTGCCGGCTCCTTAGGGAAGTCCGGTGCGGCAGTGCTCGCCGGGTTAGGCTCCCTGCACAGTGGCGCCGGTTTGACGACGATTGCGGCTCCCGACATTGTCCTCCCGACCATCGCAACGGCGCACGCCGAATACATGACTGAGGCTCTTACATCAACAGAAGACGGGACCATCTCCGCCGCGAGTGTGAATTCCAGTCGATTCGGAAAGATTCTTGAGGGAAAGAGCGTTCTTGCTCTCGGGCCCGGTCTTGGTATCCACCCTGAAACACAGCAATTTGTCAGGGACATAGTTCGCGATTCGCAGATTCCGGTGGTTGTTGACGCGGATGGCCTGAACGCTTTTGCAGGCAAGGGCGATCTGTTGGCAAATCGCAAGACTCCTTTTCTCGCAATTACGCCGCATCCGGGGGAGATGGCTCGATTGCTAGACCTCAAGACAGCTGACGTTCAATCGAATCGAGTTGAAATTGCATCGGATGCGGCACGCCGATGGAATGTCCATGTGATCTTAAAGGGATTTCACACCGTCATAGCTTCCAATGACGGCAGAATATGGGCCAATGCCACGGGAGGGGCCGGGCTCGCCAAGGGAGGATCAGGCGACGTATTGACCGGTGTTTTAGCGGCACTGACCGCCCAATTCGGAACGCAAGATTGGTCACGCATCCTTGCGTTAGGAGTTTATCTTCATGGGGCCGCAGGAAAATTCGCTGGAGGATGGAGTGACGAGTCAGGGCTGCTCGCCAGCAGCGTGGCATTTGCTATACCCATGGTGCGTCATGAGCTCGTCAGGGAGATTCAGCGGCGTGCCTGAAGAAATCATTACGAATTCGGCCGAAGAAACGATCCAATGGGGCAAGGAATTCTCCAAGCGCCTCAAGGCTCCCGTACTGGTTCTTCTGACCGGCGACCTCGGTTCGGGTAAGACCACACTCACTAAAGGCATCGTTTCGGGGCTTGGGGCCGCCAAGGAAGACGACGTCACCAGCCCGACCTTCACACTTGTTCACGTCTATGGCAAACCCGCCAAGGTCTACCACGCGGATTTATACCGGATTGAGAGTTTCCACGACTTTGAGACTCTTGGCATGGAGGATATGTTCGCAATCCCCTCAGTGGCCATTCTGGAGTGGTCCGAGCGCTTCCCCTTGCAATCTCCCTGGCCACAAGTTCAGGTGCGCCTGGAGCACCTGGGGGGCGACACCCGGCGGATTACGGCTCTGTAGCTTATCAGTAATCCACCTCACTAACTCTCTGGTTACGCACCACGCTGGATTTCTTGCCCGGTTT
>DASQYT010000364.1:0-4597 GCA_035639075.1 Candidatus Elarobacter sp. | reverse complement strand
AAACGACTACATGGACGTTAACGGCGATCTGACCCACGCCGTCTGGAAGAAGCGCGCTCAGCGCGACGACATCATTCTTCGCCGTGGCCGCAAGCGCGTCATGGTCAGCAACTACGCCATCGGCATCTGGCAAATCACGCGCGAAACCCTGCGCGCCGCGCATCAGCTCTACTTGAAGGACAAGCGCGACTACAGCTTGCTGCCTGCCCGCCTCCGGCCTTCCCGCTCGCTGGACCTCAACTCCGTGGATGACGCCGTGCTCACCACATATGCCGGATTGTTGCTCCGGGGCCTCCTCGATCATTTTGGCGGTGACGTCGATAAAGCCATCGGCGCCTACAACGGCGGCGTCAAGACTCCCAACCCCGCCTACGCCGCTGGCGTGAAGACCGTCGCCGAATATGCCCGCCGTGTCCTCGAGCACGCCACCGCCATGGACGATCCTCCTACCAGCGCCAAGAGCCTGGCCGCCGCTCCGCCCGCCGATCCGGCTCAGACCGCAACAGTCGCCCCGGCCACGCCAGCGCAAAAGCAGCCTTGGCGGCGCGACGACGACTGAACCTTTTCGACCCCGTCTCCCTTGCGTTGCTTTCCTAGCGCAGTACCGGGCCTCCCAAACCTTGCTTCTTACTTGTTTTCGACAGCCTAGCGTTTCTAAATGAGCTCATTCGTGCCTTTTCAGTAATCTTGAGCGCCAAAAACCGCAGCATTTCTGCGTACTCCTATTTACATGCAATACCCGATTGCCGTCGCACAGCCTCAATGGTAATTAGTTATCGTGCTGTGGTGCCTGAAGACTCTTTACAGCAGCTCCTTATCGTCCCGTCCGATCGCTTTGACCCCATGCCCCGGCTCTTCCTCGGTTCACCCAGGCACTCAGAGAGAGGAATCTGCTGGTGCCAGCCTCATCCATCCCCTCCCGCCCATGAGGACCGGTGAACGACCGCAGTCCAGAAGCCATGTTTTTCGATCGTAGTCTCGAAGGTAGACACGAGAAGCGTCTCCCCATTGCGGTTGTGGTCCAACTCGCGGACCCCAAACAGGAGCAAACCAACGGGGAGGAAAAGACTTATGCGGACAATGTCAGTCCGCACGGAGCGTGCGTGGCCTCCAAGCGCCCCTGGCAGCCCGGCGAAGAGGTGGAAGTTACTTCAATCACCAATGCAATCAAGGCTCGCGGGAAAGTCGTCTATTGCAGGCATGGCAAGAACGGCCGCTATTTCGTTGGCGTGGAATTCCGCGAGCGCCCCATCCATTGGTCCAACTTTTCCTACGGCTTCCACTAGCACTCACCTAGGCCGCCCTCTTGCAGCAAATCCGGCCGAACGTTCGCCTATCCCGCCCTGCATAGTAATCTCCTGTCAGGCATCCGTCGCTCGACAATCTCAACATCGCCGTTCCGTAATGCATGTGCATCGTCTTCATCGCGTCGGCAAGCGGCTGGTTCTGATACTGGTAGATCAACGCCGCGCCTTCCGGGTCGTCCATTTGAATCACTGCCGTGCTGCTTCGTGACATGGACATGGGCGTGGTCAGGTACACGATAATTTCCGTCCAGCTCTGGAAAATATTGATCATCAATGGGTAGCGCTTCGCGTGCCCGTCGTAGGAGGTGATCAGGTAACCTCGCCAGCGCCCCTCGAGGTCCGGCACTCGCACCAGTCCCAATTTATGCACAAAGCTGTTCCGCCAGAGGTACCTGTCGAAAAGGGTGTACAGCGCGCCGTAAAAACCCATGCTCGAGGGAGCGTCCACCCACCAGGGGATCGAAAGATGGATTGCGGCCAGGAATTTCGAAGTGGCCCATGCCAAAGCAATCGCCAGCAACGCGAGCAGAAGAGGAACGCCCCTTCGTTCACTGGCGTCTGTGCTGTAGTCATGCATATGTACCTGTTCGGCTCAACAACGCCGAACAGGCCTTTGGCCCGCTTGAATGCGCCTTCCACCATCCATTTGGTAGGATGCGCCCAGTAAAGGAAATGTCCCTAGCGGTAGAGTGGCTTCCTGAAGAATGGCACGATTATTATTCCGAGTCTGAAGCAACTGCTAGTGGTAACGCCCCTTACAATCTCCATACTACTCTACTTGGCCGTCCTTAAGCTGAAATTAGTGCTCTTCCAGAGGGGCAGGCCGCGACGTGCGACGAAGTAGGGAAACGGGGTAGTGGGTCCTCTCTAACGACGCCGGCCGTTGATCTGCGGAAGAAAGAATCAGAAAGCTGAAGAAAAAGCCATATCCGAATTTTGGCCGGTTAACAGCCTATAATTCGCATCTCGGCCTCCTTCGGCCCGAGCGCTGTTAGGGTGAACACCGAAACAGTCTACTCGGGCCGCTGCGAGGCCGGCGTCGTTATGACATCAGTTTGAATTTTTCTGAATCGTTACAACAGAGGTCAAAATTCAAACTGACCCACTACCCAAAGTATTGAAACGGATATGCGAACGGTGCTATAGAAGAAGAAGCGCAGAGTGGGGGCCCCAGCCATGACTCTCGAAGAGCAAGCGCAACGTCAGCACGGCATCGTTACCGCCCACATCGCCGCGGAAAACGCGCATGACTGGACTGCGGCCAGCGCCGGGTTCACCCAAACCGGGACCGCCTTTCGCGACATGCTCTTGGTCGCTACCGTTTTCAAAGGCGTCGGCGGTGTGCGGGCTTTCTACGATACGATCGGCAAGGCCCTCCCTGACCTGCACATCGAAATCAAATCTCAAAACGACCTCCCCGGCTGCACCGTGTGCGAGGGTGTGCTGACCGGCACCCACCTTGGCGAATACATGGGAATCCAGCCGCGCGGGAACCCCATCCGGATGGACATCACCACGTACTACTTCTTCGATGAGAAGACCGAGAAGCTTGTCGCGGAACGGATTTACTTCGACCAAGCTAGCTTGCTTCAGCAGATGCAGGCCAGCGGCCATGACCAGCGGCCCCGCAAGAAACAAAAAAAGAAACTCTCGCATCGAAGGAAAGCAGGAACGCTCGCCTGAGCCTCCTCACTTTCCCTTCCTACGCCGTACATTCGCGCTGGCGTTTACCTCGACCGGGTCGGGGCGTCCACCCTGGTCTTGTAGGGGCGCTGCACGCTGCGCCCTCTTCGCCGCACATGTTTGCTTCTTAGGGGTGGGTCTTGGCCCACTCCCGGCCCTGCGGCAAAATGCATTTGGTCTCGCGGCAAGCGCGGTTTCTGCCCCCGGCACACCTCGTCGGGGCGAATCCCGGAAATTGGGCCCCACTGCCCACACCGTCATTTCGATTCGTTTCGTTTGCAGGGGCGCAGCACGCTGCGCCCCATCTTGGCAAGACCACTCCTTCTGTCCAGAGAGAAGTCTCTCTTCCTCTTTGCTTTCATCACCCGGCCGCGCCTAAACCGTCCAATTCTCCACCTTCAACCCGCGCACTCGCCGGAACTCCCTCTCGTTGTTCGTGACCAGCGTCAACCCCGCCGCCTTCGCATGCGCCGCAATCCACAAGTCGTTGTTCCCGATCATTTGCCCTTTGCGCTCCAGCTCCGCCCGAATCGTTCCATACTCTTCCGCCGCCGTTTCCGGCAATCCCATCACCGGGAGCGCTTCCGCCAGCTCCCGCAACAGCTCCCGGGCCGCTGCCCGCTGCGCACTTTTCTCCGCTCCGTATACCAATTCCCCGAATGTAATTACGGAGAGCCTCGCCTCCCCCTGCTTCAGCGTGCGAAACCGTCGCAGCACTGCGTCCGGCTTTTTTCGCCGGATATAAATGCAAATGTTCGTGTCCAGCAGGAAGCGCGCCTCTTGCGTCCCGGATGGTCTTGCGGGGCGCGTCTCCATCACAGCCCCTTGCGCTTTTGCGGCTTGTCCTTCTTGCGTCCCGCCAGCGTCAAGTCCTCGGGCAACGCCACCAATAGGTCAAACGCCCGCGCCATCGTTCCAGTGCGTTCTCGCAGCACGATCTCATCCCCGCGCCGCGAAATCTCCACTTCCTTGCTCTTCACCCGGAACGCCTTCGGCAGCCGGACCGCCTGGCTGTTCCCTGATTTGAACACCTTCGCCGTCGCCATCTTGAACCTCTCCCCAATGTATATACCTAAAGTATACACGTTTTTCTGGCTCCTTGGCCATGTCGCGCCGCCGCACATTTGACGTCGAACTTCCACCATAGCCCGGGACCACCTTCGCGCTTGACAATACCTTAAGGTACACTCCGTCGCTCTCAGTTCCATTCTGGGTCTCACCTCTCCCTCATCTCACAAAAAGCCGCCCCTTTCATGCACTTGCGTGGAACCCATTTTGCAACCCTTTTGTTTTCACATTCATACATGGGAATGGGGGTACAGTGCACCCCCTCTTTACACGAAAAAGCGTAAAGAACTCATGAGCACAACAATTTGGTGCGACCTGGGCATCCCGGCAAGAAGCTCGAATTGTGAAAACACGAATGGAAACAAATGTCTCCGCCGACCGTCCTAACCGTTAGGCGAGGGTGACGTTATGGCTGGAAACTTCCAACAGGATTTGCGGGGCGGCTTGCGCATGCTCAAGAAGAGCCCCGGCTTTACCTTCGTGGCCGTGCTGTCGCTGGCGCTCGGCATCGGGGCCAACACCGCCATCTTCACGATTAT
>DASQYT010000363.1:0-8454 GCA_035639075.1 Candidatus Elarobacter sp. | reverse complement strand
GCCGAAGCCGGCATACTGGCGCATGGTCCACAAACGGCCGCGGTACATGGTGGGATAAATGCCGCGGGTAAAAGGGAATTCGCCCGGATAGCCGAGAGCGGATTCGGGGTCCCAGCTGGCGAGATTCTCTTCGGTGTAGAGGCGATCAACGGGAAGACCGGCGAGCGTGGTGAATCTCTCTTTGCGCTCGGCGGGAGTGGCGGACTTGGTCTTGGTGTCAGACATGGAAGCCAGAAAATAGAAAATGGAACTTCGGAAAGAGTTTTGTACAAGGCGCGTGCACAGGCGGAGAAACCACGGTCACAACCTGCGGGCCCTGCGGAACGAAGTCACCGCGAAAAACAGAAACAGCAGAGCGACCGCGACGGCGAGACCGATGAGCCAGCGTGCAACGTCGCGGGTCCAGGCGCGCAACGCGGCGTTGAGCCAGCCAAGAGCGAGGACAGCAAAGACCGCGGCAATGGCTTCGTGAAAAAGCTGGCGGAGGGCACGCCAGAGGCGGCGGAAACCGCCTTGCTGCTGTGGCGCGGTGGTTGCGCTGGCTGCCGTCGACATAAGAGCATCTTAGCGCAAAACCGGGCGGACATCAGAAAACGAGGCAGGTACGGGCCTCATTCGAGGCTGGAGAACCTGAACCAAGGTACTGTGGACGGATTAGAGACAACGAAGCGAAGCGCACTTGTATCCAACAATATGTGGGCCTAAAATGGCCGAAGTGGTACGGGAGAAACCCCTTGCAACTCGATGATCACCTGAAAAACTTGCTCCGTGAACTGGGACACGCGATCAATGATACGGTGTCCGACTCCGACCGCATCACGGGTGCGATTGCCGGAGTGCGCGCGCACGGGTACGATATCGTGCTGAAACTGGACGCGACAATCGGGCTGGCAAAGCGCGACGCGGCCGCGGCGGAGGCAGCCAAGCTGACGACACAAGACCGCCGGTTCCTGGAGTCACTGCGCATTCAGGTGGATCAGGAACCATTTTCCGAGGACAACGATAAGAAGCCGGCTCCGCGGCTGGCCATGACTCCTCAGGACATGCGGTTTCTAAAGTCGCTGCGGATTGCCACGGACGACGCTGAATGAAAAGATTCGCCAAAATTGGCGGGATCGGATTGCCGTTGATGGTTGTGGCGTCATGCATATTTTCTACACGCGCCGTTGCGCAAGATCCTGTGACCGTGCCGATCGTGGTGGCTGAAACCGCAGCGCCGATCATCATCAACGCGGTGAAGCCGAAGCACAAGACGACTGGACTTGACAAGTTTGAAGGTTTCGTGATGAACGCGAATAGCGCGCAGATAACCGTGCGCGCAAAAGGGAACGATTTGACAATCAGGACGTTCCCACTCACGCAAGCCGCGTCCGAGAAAATGCAGAAAATTATCGACAAGGGCGGCTACCAGTACGGCGACAAAGTTACGATTTATTACGAGCCGGCCACGTCGAGCGCGATCAAGTTCAAAGGGAAGCCCTCGAAGCCCATTTGATTCGCGGAGCGGCAACATGCTTCGCTTGCCTGCGGTTGCCGGACGTTTCTATCCCTCCCATCCCGCGGAACTCACAGCGCTCATTCACAAATACACGGTCACGAATTCAGGCGAGCCACGTACTCCGGTCAGGGCCTGCCTTGTGCCGCACGCGGGTTATGTTTATTCAGGACACGTGGCCGGCGCCGTGCTTGCGCGGATTGCGCTGCCCAGAAAAATTATCATTCTTGGCGTGCGCCATTATCCGCGAGGTGAGCCGGCGGCGATACTTTCAAGCGGTGCCTGGCGCACGCCGCTGGGAGACGCGCGGATTGACGAGGCGCTGGCGGAAGCGTTGAAAAAAGGCTGCCCGCTGTTGCGCGAAGACAGCGTGGCGCACAGCGCCGAGCATTCGCTGGAAGTGCAGTTGCCGTTTCTTCAGATGCTGGCGCCAGACTTCACATTTGTTCCCGTGGCCCTGGGAACCGTGCAATTCGAAGACCTGGTGAGCGTGGGCGAGGCGATCGCTCGGGTGCTGGATGGCACAAGAGGGAACGTACTGCTATTGATGACTTCGGACTTGAATCATTACGAGGATGACGCCACTACGCGCGTCAAGGACCGTAAAGCCATCGAAGAGTTGCTGGCGCTGGAGCCGCGCGGACTTTACGACACCTGCCGCAACCATGGGATTTCCATGTGCGGTTTGGGACCGGCGGTGGCGATGCTAACGGCGCTGAATGCACTGGGCGCGAAAAAATCCGAGTTGGTGAAGTACGCGACGTCCGCGGATGTGTCCGGAGATCGCGACACGGTCGTAGGGTATGCAGGGATGATCTTTTCGTGATTGGCTTGAATCAGGACTTGCTACCGCGCAAAGAAAACGGCTCCCATTGCAGGAGCCGTTTTTGCGATCAGTTCCGATTCGATTAGTGCGGCCGGCCGGAGCCGGAAGACGGGTGCGAGGCTGGAGCCGAAGAAGAGGGAGCCGGCGAGGGTGAGGACCGTCCCGACGCACCTGCACCCGCTGAGCTCGAAGAGGACGACCCGCCGCCCCAACTGCCGCCTCGACCACTTCCGCTGGAGCTCCCGCCCCGATCGCCGCCCGAATAACGCGGGGCAGGTGGCGGTGCGATGTTGCGTGGGGGCGAGGTGGAACTCGCGCTGCGCGACGGCGGAGCGGTTACAGTGCGCGGTGGCGTGACACCGCTAGATGGCACAGTGGGAGCCCCGGTCCGCCCATTTTCGACGTGGATTCCGTTGGTCTTCATGGTGGACGAAGCCGCCGAAGAGGATGCCGATGAAGAATTCGTATTCACAAAGCGGCGTTCGACAGGATCGAAGGCAATCGTGGAATGGCCGTCGGGTGAGCTGGCACGAATTCCAGATTGGCCTTCAACGAAAGTTCTCGAAACGCGGATCGGCGGCGCTGTAACTGCCAGGTTACCGTTCAGTGCGTCGCGCGGCGGCGATTTCAATGTTTCCCATTTTTGCCCAGGCGCGACAGCCAGGAGCTGCGAGCTCACGCCTTTCATTCCAACACCAGAGAAAACGCCACGCTCTAAATTCAAAGGAGTTTTTCCTTTTTGATCGAGTGGATGCATGGGCACGACACCGATCTTGCCACTTTGGCGGACGAAGACACCCGTCACCGGATGGTAGATGGGGCGCGGTGGATGAACTCTAGGAGGAAACCGCCTTATTGGACCGACTGGATACCCCGTGTATCCATAAAGAATCGGGGGAGAATAGAACCAGCCGCCGCAAGAGGTATCGAAGAGCCATCCTCCGTAGTGATAGGGTGCCCACCCCCACGGCTGAAAACTAACCCAGGTCCAGCCAAACGCGGGATCCATGATCCATTGCCCGTTGGTGAAGGGTGACCAGCTAAGCCCCGCACCGAACGGCCTCCAGCCATATCCGTATGCACCACAGTTGGAAAAGGCGCCATAGGTATAGAGATCAGCGAACCCGGGCGCGTAGTAAGGCGAACCCGTATATTGCAAAGCCGCGCTTGTGGCGCTTGAAACGCTATCGATGCGACCGGAAACCCAGCGATCAAAATCATCTTCATTTGGAAGGCGGCCGACGGTCAGGGAAGAATCGTCGCCTGCCTTGATGGAGAGAGACTGGCCTTTTTCAAGCTGCGTCAACTTTTTGTTGTGCAAAACGGAAACGCGCCCCTGATCGGTTTCGACCGTGCTGCCGTCGTCGTAGTTGTCCACACGGAATGTGCTGCCGTGGTCGGACTGCACGGTGAAGTCGCCGCCGGTGACGCTGAAGTAGTCGCCGCTCGCAGGATTCACACGGAACGAAGCACTGCCCTGCCGAAGAACTAGGCGCGTTGTTCGCGCCGAGTCATCGAGCGAAAGGTCGTAAAACTCCAGGACCGTGTTTTCCTTAAGGAAAGCCATTGCGCCGTTTTCGAATTCCACTTCCGCGCGGCCATTATCGGTGGCAAGTACATAGCCCTGGCGGATCGGCAGGTTCAGACTGGCGGTTTCCCACGTTGCGCTGGAATCCGATAGAGGGTCGCCGTGCGTCTGGCGGGCGAAGCGAACGTCGCCTTGAACGAGGCTCAGGCGGATGATGCGGGCATGGCTGGAATCCGCCGCGGCAGGATGAGTGCCTATGAATAGTGAACTTAAGAGAATAACTAAGAGGAAAAGACCCAGTTTGCGGGAAGCCATATTCACCCCCTCACGGGGACGCGACCTTCAATCATTAGACGATTGAAAGAAAGGGCAGGTTACGCGTGATGTGCCCGGAACCATCGTCTCGCCTGGTGATGGCGGCGTCAAGGGGGGAGTTTTGGAAGCGTAAAAACGGTTGTAGGTTCAGTTTGAAACGTTGTCGAGGCACAAATCACTTTAATCAGAATTTTTCGCCGTAGTTTCTTGACACCCCGGAAGCGAAACGCTAGCTTCAAAAGGGGGCAGTCTTTCCCGGATCTTGGTCCTGCGGTTCGCGGTCCCTTTCCAAGAAAAAGGTGTCTGCAAGAGGGGGATTTATGCGAGGCATTCCTAGAATTCTAGCTGCGGCACTGGTGATGGCGGGAATACTGATGAGTACGCGCGCATACGCACAAGGCGGCGCGACGGGAGCGATGAGCGGCGTTGTAGTGGACACGAGTGGCGGGTCGGTGGCCGAGGCCGAAGTCCAGATTATCGATACCCGCACGGAATCGCTGGCACGCAAGGTTTCGACGAACGCGGACGGATTGTTCGTTGTGCCGCTGCTGCCGCCAGGGACATACATCGTGGTGGTGAACAAGTCCGGGTTCGCGGAAGCCAAAGCTTCCGGCATCGAAGTGCGCGTCACGGAGACGACGAAGGTGACGATCACGTTGAAGCCCGGAGCGGTGAGCGAAAAGGTGGAGATCTCCGCGCAGATCACCAGCGTCGAGACGACCAACGCGACGACCGGGCAATCCCTTGGGACCGAAACCGTGCGGGAGCTGCCACTGGCCACGCAGAACTATCAGCAATTGTTGACGCTTTCGACGGGCGCGCAAAGCGAACTGAATGCTTCCGCGCAACTCGGGCGCGGCAACGTCCGCGTCATCGTGAACGGGCAGCGCGAGGACAACAACAACTACTTGATCGAAGGCATCAGCGCGACCGACTACAACGTGGCGCAGTCCACCAATGTTCCTTTGCCCAACCCGGACGTGATCCAGGAATTCAAGGTTCAGACCTCGCTTTATGACGCGAGCCAGGGAAGAAACGGCGGAGGAAACGTCAACGCGATTCTAAAATCTGGATCCAGGGAATTTCACGGTGATGCCTACGAGTATTTCCGCAACGACGTTCTGAACGCAAACGAATATTTCTTGAATGCCGCCGACCAGAAGCGCCCTCCGGTGAAGCAGAATATTTTCGGCGCCAGCCTGGGCGGTCCCGTCGGCAAGGAAAAATACGGCTTCTTCTTCGTGAACTATCAGGGAACCCGGCAGCGCAGCGCCCTCTCGCCCGGCACGCAGATCAACAACTCGGCACTTCCCGTGCTTCCCACGGACCGCTCCGCGGCTTCGATTGCGGGCGCGTTCAGCACTTCGGATTTTCCACTTACCGCAGCAGACATCGATCCTGTGGTGCTCGCCCTCTTGAATTTCAAGAGCAACCAATTCGGGAGCAGCCCCGGTGGATTCCTCATCCCCACGATCCCCGGCACGCCCGGCGGCACAGGTTCCTTCATCATCAGCAAGCCGGGAAAATACTCTGACGACCAATTCACCACGAACTGGGATCGCGAATTTCGGGGCGGCCAGGACAAAATCTCCGCCCGCTTCTTCTTCTCCAATTCGGAATCTTTGCTGCCCTTTGGCGCCGGCGGGCTGCAGGCTTCCCTTGGCGGCACCCTCTCGAGCAGTATCAGCGCCACCGACCTCAACTTCCCGTATGACCTTCCTCTGAAGGGCCGGTTCTTGACCGCCAGCGAAACGCATCTCTTTTCACCCACGCTGGTCAACGAATTCCGCATCGGCTATGTGCGCATCGGCTATAGTCTCGTCAACATACCGCCGGTCACCGCCAGCGATTTGGGCATCATCCGGCCAACCAACGCCGTAACCTCATCGATCTACAAGTTCAGCATCTTCGGTGCCGGCTTCCAGTTGGGTCCCACACCCCCTGCGGACCAGTTCCAGACGCAGAATAATTACAGCATCGTGGACACCGCGAGTTGGGTCAAGGGAGTTCACGTATTCCGCTTCGGTGGTGAATACACGCGCGTCAATCTCGACAAGCTCTTCCCGCAGGTCTTCAACGGCCAGCTCTTTTTCTTCAACACTTCGGGAGGGGCCAACGCGTTCCAGAAATTCCTGATCGGCGCTCCTGATGGCAGTTTCGGGGGCGGCGGCGTGTTCGATCACGAGTATCGAACCAATGACTTCGCCTTCTTTGGCCAGGATGATTGGAAGGTCCGCAAGGACTTGACTCTTAACCTCGGCCTGCGTGTCGAGATGCTCGGCGCTTTCAAAGACAATAAATGCCATATTGGAAATTTCGATCCCAACCTTGGCGAACAGGGACAATACCCTTTTATTTACGGCGGTTGCGTCAAGGGATTGAATACGGCCGGATTGATCCCCACGGGCAGCGATTCGACTTATAACAACGACTACGCTACAGGTCTCGGACCACGACTCGGTTTCGCATGGGATTTGTTCGGCCATCACAACACTACACTTCGCGGTGGTTATGGCATCTACTTCGTCCGCGAAGATGTAGGTACGGCTGACCAGCTTTCCTTCCAGGCGCCTTTCTTGCCCGTGGCGTTCTCACCTGGCTTGCCGGGCTGCCTTGCAACGTTCTTTTCCCAGGTCAATGTTCCGGCGAAATGTATTCCGACGGGCTTCACTTCCAATCCCAACGGTTTGCCGCAAAGCGGGACGTTGGACCCCAACTTCATTCCCTGCCTGGGCGTCTTCGATTCGTTTCCGGGAGGCAGTACGAGTGGGTCTCCAAACTACGTCTGCAGCGCCACGGGCCTCGGTTCGATTCCCTCGCAGTTTCTATTCGGCCTTGTCGTGCCGCGCAAATTCGTCGCGCCCAATACGCAGCAGTGGAACTTGACGGTGCAGCGCGCGCTCGGCCATGACTGGGTCCTCGAAGTCGGCTACGTGGGCACCCACGCCGTCCACTTGCGCGAAACACGCACAAACGTGGAGGCTCGCATCGCAACGCCGGCGGACCCCATCGTGCTGACCGGCACAGGAGGCGTGAAGTCCACGATCACAACGACTACGTTTTTGAATGGCCCGGCGCGGTCGAATCTGAATAGTATTAACGGCTATAACGGCATGCAGATCTTTGCCGACGACGCCTATTCGCATTACCACTCGCTTCAAACGACAGTGTCGCGCCGCTGGTCCGCCGGTTACTTCCAGGCGGCCTACACCTGGTCGAAATCCACCGACGCCACGTCCAGCGGCAACACCGCTCTCAATACGGCGTTCAACGATGAATCGGATCTGAAAAACTCTCGTGGCCTCTCGGACTTCGATCGCAGGCATCGTCTCTCAGTCAGCTACCGTTATGACTTGCCCTTCTTCAAGGAGGCTACAGGTACCAAAGGCATTCTCCTCAGGGACTGGACCGTCAGCGGAATTACCATCTTCCAGTCGGGCGCGCCATTTTCGGTCATCGATTCTTCCGCGGGAACTGCATTCGTCGGTGGCGGGCTGGCATCCGGCACTGCCGGGGCCAGCCTCGCGCCCGGTGGCTCGATCGCCGCCGGTCTTACGAGCGCAGATATTCATACGCGCGTGAATAATGGCTACCTCAACCCCGTGAACTTCGTCCCCGCGCCGCTCGTGGATGCCGCTGCCTGCAATAGTGACCCGACCTCCAACTTCTGCACATCGCAGTTCGGAGATCTTGGACGCAACATCTACCGCGGACCGCACCAGCAGAACTGGGATTTTTCACTCATCAAGAACTTCAATTTGACGGAGCGACAGTCCATGCGCTTTACGACGGATTTTTTTAACATCTGGAATCATGCCAACTTTGCGAACCCCGGCAATGGCACGGCCACGGACGTGGAGATCCCAGGTTCTTTTGGCAGGATTTTCTCGACCGTTGGGACGCCGAGGCTGATTCAATTTTCGCTACGTTACGCGTTCTAATTCACCGGATGCGACGAGCAATCCCAAGGGTTCTCGCTGCGGCAGGTACGCCGGTTTCTTGTGTCTCAGAGGCCTAATTGGGCGGGCTGCCCGGGTAGTCTTGGACTTCACCAAAGCTTCGCTGCTTCCCGCGAAGTGATAAGATTTCCGCTCGGACCAGGCCATGACACGAATCGCATCACGCGTTTCTCAATTGAATGGTGAAGGCGCGCTGGCCGTGTATTCGCGCGCCAAAGAACTCGAGCGCCAGGGGCGTTCGATCATTCATCTGGAACTAGGCGAGCCGGATTTTCATCCGGCGGCGCCGGTAGTCGATGCGTTGCGGAGCGCAGTGGCAGCGGGGCGCGAC
>DASQYT010000362.1:0-4170 GCA_035639075.1 Candidatus Elarobacter sp. | reverse complement strand
GCGCGTTGATTTTGCCGCGACGAGGTTCCCGAGTTTGTCCTGAACGAAGGCAAGTTGCTGTAGAGCAAGCGGCGAATGAGGATCGGCGGCAAGCTCATCAGCGGCGCCGAAAAGATCGCCCTGTTGGAAGAGCAGGTAACCACGAGCGGATTCATAAGCGTTTGTGACGACGAGGTCGCGCGAGGAAGTGGCGAGATCTTTGAGTTTGGCGACAGCTTCGGATGCGTCATTGGCCCGACCGTTGAGAGAAGCGACACGGGCGCGTTCGCGGAGAACGTTGGCGCGATTGATATCCCGATCAGCTTCGCTCATCCCGGTAAGAGGCTTTTCCAGAAAAGCGGAGAGAGCATTGAGGCGGGTGAGTTCGTCACGAGAGTCGGCGGCCAGCATCGCGCTGCCCAGCGCGATTTCGAATTGAGCGTTGGGTTCCTTCTTCCCGGCGGCCTCTTGGGCGAGTGCCGCAAGGGCTTTGCGGCCGTCGGCGGTGCGGCCCTCCCAGAAAAAAATGAGCGCTTGCGAGTATTTGGCATCGAGCTCGTCGAAAGGATTGTCCGTGAGCTGGATGGCGCGGTCATATTCCTTTCGCGCGCTGCTGAAGTCGCCCATGAGAGTGCGCGTGCCGCCGAGGCCTTCCTGCGAAGGCAGATACTTGAGATCAATCTTGAGAGCGGCAGCGTAGTGGTCAAGGGAGCCGGGATCGTCGCCGGCCATACGAGAGACTTCACCGAGAGAGTCCTGGGGATTTGGTGAACTAGGCTCGACTTCGGCATAACGCTTCAAGGAAGCGATGGCCTGCGCGGGGTCGGGCGTGCCGGTGCCAATGTAGACGTAGCCAAGGCGATTCAAGACGGCCGGGAACTTGGGATCGATCTGCAGAGCTGCTTCCATCATGGAGCGGGCGCGGTCGTCATCCTGTTGGAGGTAGAGCCATTCGGCAGTCATGTAGAGAATGTGCTTGTCGCGCGGGTAGCGCTTCAATAGGTCATTCATGCTGGAGATGGCGGGAAGCAGGTCGTGGTCCTGGATGCTGGTCATCCAGCGGACAAGGAGTTGCTCGTCGGGAGTAGCGCGTGGAAGAAGAGACTTGGCATTGGCGAGTGCAGCGGCATCCGGCATGATCCGGCGAGAAGCGAAGGAAAGCATGGCGTAGGCGAAGGCGGATTGCGGATCCGCTTCGGCGGCGCGTCGCGCCAGAACCGCGGACTCGCGGTAAATGGCGTTTTCATAGTTGTCTACTGCTTGCTCAAGCAAGCTGCGAGCTTGTACGGAACGTGTAGAAAGCGGGATGGCGCCGAAGAGGTGTTGACCGGCATGTGCTGCACCTGGCGTGCCGGCTTCGGTGCGGGCGGCGGCATTCTCGACGTGCGGAGCGGGCGCTTGCCCCCAGACGGTAGATGTAAAGAGCGACAGGAAAATCAACAACCAGAAGCGCGCAGCGAATCGGTTCATGGCGAAACACTCTCCGTTTCCGCAAGTCAAAAAATGAGCTTAGATTGGAAAAGTAGCCTGACGCGAGGGCCCGGGGATACTGGTCTGGAGGTCAGGTGTGCGGGATTAGAAAGACGCGGGTAGCTGATTGAGGACAAGGGAAGGGAGGCGCACAGTTGGGCACAAGGAGAAAAACGCATGCTTGCCCCACGCTGCAACGAGTGAAGATACTGCAAAGAACACGCTTGAAAGTGAAAAGTGAGAATGGAAGTTATGAAACAAAATGTCCGTGGGAACTGGCTGCGAATCGCTGCCCTATTGAGTACTGCTGCGATGGCCGGACACGCGAGCTTCGCCGCCATCAAAAACATGGCGGTCGTCATTTCCGCGGGGAGCAAACTTTCAGATGTCCCCTTGGCCGATCTCGTGAAAATGTGCAAGGGCACGCAGAAGACCTGGCCGGATGGGAAGAACTTCATTCTTGTCCTCAAAAATCCCGAGGCTCCCGAGATGCGCGTAGCAGTGCAAAAACTCTTCGGTGACGCCGGCGGCGACTTGAAAGCGGCCATCGCGAAGTTGAAAGAGTCCCACTTGATCGTGAAGATTGTGGGAAGCGACGAAAACTTGCTGCGTACCGTGGAAGCCACTCCCGGCGCTGTCGGGATCTTGGACGTTTACTCCATCAACAGTTCGGTAAAAGTCCTTCGAGTTGACGGCAAGCTGCCTTTTGACATGGGCTACGCTCTGAAAGGGAATTAGAGCGCCAGCTGCAGCTTCCTCAGATACACCTCCTCCGCAAGCCTGAGACTATTCCAACCTCAGACGGATTCTCTCCGGTTACTGCTCAAAACCGGCCAGAGCTTGTAACGAAGCCGGGCGGGGAATCACCACGTAGGGAACACCTCTAAACTCCTGTACGAAGGTACAGGTTTTCCACAGGCAGTACAGGGAAAAAGAGGCGAAAACTATGGCGAAAGTTGATATGCGCTTAAAGTTTTTGTTTTGTGCAATTTATAGGGTTTTGTGCACAAAAGGAGCGGTACTAGGAGACTCGTTTAGGCCCAAAAATGTACCTTGTGTACCATCGCATTTTGGGCCCGAAAGGTGTCAAATGGTACAGGTACGAGGGATGAGGTTGGACCTTTCTGGCGAGTTGGTGCATCCAAGTAAGTGGTAAAGCAACTGAGGATGCGGGAAATAGACTAGCAGCGGAAGTGCAATCGGGGTAGTGCCCGGGGGATATAGAAAAAGATGAAGACCAAGGACAAGAGCCGGAAGTGGATGTGGATGTTCCTGGCAGTGCTGGTCTCGCTGCAGACGTATTTCGTGTGGGAACTCCTGGCAGTGTTTGCACTGTTTGCCGTAGGATTCGCGGCCATCGCGTTTGCGGCTGGCAGTTTGTATATGCTGCATCGTGGCTGGGCATTGGCTGTGGACCGGGTTGCTGACAGCCAGCACCCGATCATGGTGGCCACGCGCCAGCACTTTGATGCGATGGAAGACGTGGCGCGCAGGCCGTTCCGACGTCCGAGGTCCGCGCCAGCCCGTTAAGTTTAACTTTCTGGCACAGCCAGAGCACACACAGAACCGTCGGCCTGCCTCCTTCAGGAATGACATCAGTTCTGTGGCAAGAGTACAAAGGAAAAGCTAACCGCCCTGAGAGAACGGTTGGCTTTTTCTTTTGTGGGGATTGCGAATCACTCTGCCCGAGCGTCACATTCGCTGAGTAGCGCCGCTTTGTCTTAGTGAGTGATGGGGTCGATGTCCGTATTAGGAATAATCCCCGCATCCTCCTGAGTGCTTGATTCTTTGTCTGCCTCGAACACGGTCTTACCGTTGTCCTTGACCAATCCGTCCAAAGTGGATTTCGAGTGCTCATCCACGGCGCTGACGGCCGCTACTAAGCAGGAATAGAGGAAGGCCTTCATTCCTTTGCGGAATTGGTCCGTGGAACGCTCGGCGGCGCGTGCTACTTCGGTCTCCAAAGCGACGCGGCGCGCCTCAACGGCGGAGCGGCTTTCCGCGTCGAGTGACGAAAGGGCGGAAACCGCTCGTTCCTGCGTTTCGGAGAGAACGGCGTTTACGTGCAGGTCCGTCTGCCGCTGAAATGCCGCGAGCGCAGAATTCACAGCGCTTTGCACCAGCGCTTGCACTTCCGCGGAGCGCGCATCGATCTTCATGAGCGCTTCCTGCGTCACCGCCTGAGTATTCTCCAGCATAAGTTCGTAGCGGCGGTGCGCGGTACGGGCCGTTGCTCCCTCGAATTCCGAAGTCGCCCGGGCTACAGCTTCGCTCAGGCGAGCATTGATCTGGGGCTCCATTTCGCGCGTCATTCTTTCCACGAATTCCTGCGACTTCGCCAGTTCGCGGCGCAACTCCGCCGCCTGTTTCTCGAGCCGCTGCGCCATCTCCTCGGCCTGGCCGCGGTACTTTTCCATTTCTTCTTTCCATTGCGAAGCGATCGCTGCGGAAGATTCCGCCTTCGAGGAAAGCCGCAACGCCTCCGCGCGGGTGGGGAACAGTTCCTCTATTTCGCGCACGCTTGAATTGCGCACGTCATCAATCGAGCTAAGGGCTTCGCGCACGGCATCGTCAACGTGCTTGGTTACCGCTTCCTGCACTGCTTTCTCCGCGGCTTGCTGCAGTTTTCCCTGCATCGCGGCAATAATTGCGTCCGGAGTGATAACCACGCGCTGCGGTTTGGGGGCCTCGGCCGGTTTAGGTGCTTGTGGCTTCGAGGCG
>DASQYT010000361.1:0-5132 GCA_035639075.1 Candidatus Elarobacter sp. | reverse complement strand
GAACGGCCGGTCATCCACGGTGCGGTGACGGTCCTGGGTAAACTCGCGCAAGTCTTGCACGCGGATCTCTACCAGGCCGCTTTCTCGCGCCCGGCGCACGATGCCGTGGTCCAGCGGCCCCGTAAAAAACTCGGGGAAAATCGTAATCAGATCGAATCGCATGCAAAACAAGTGTAGCCAATCGAGGGAAGAGTAGCTATTCGGAGTTGATTTGGATCCCTCATGCCGTGGTTGCATCACGATTCGTAAACGCTTACGATGCCCAGGATTGGAACAAGGGAGGCCAATTTTATGCCCCTAGCCGATCGCCAAACTCGCATTTCGTTGCTCTGGTTGCCGGCCTTCGTCACTCTCTGGCTGGCGGGTTGCGGCGCTTATGGGGGCGGAGGCAACGGCGGCGGGGGAGGCGGGTCGGCGCCCTCCGCACCCACAGGTCTTACAGCAACAGCCGCGAACGCCCAGGTGAACTTGACCTGGAACGCAAGCGCCAGCGCGACTGGCTACTACGTCAAGCGCTCCACGAGCAGCGGCACCGAAGTGCAAATTGCAGCGCAGTCTGCCACGGCCTACAGCGACAACTCCGTAAGCAATGGAATCACATACTATTACGTCGTCTCCGCGTACAATTCATACGGCCAGAGCGCCAATTCTGCTGAAGTCAGCGGTACACCCGTACCGCCTCCACCACCCGCCGCGGACGTGACAATCACCATTGATCCCACCAAGACCAAGCCCATTTCTCCGTACATCTACGGCACCAATTTTTATTCGGGCAATACCGCACCGCAGCCAAATTTCACTTTCGACCGCGCGGGAGGCAACCGCTGGACCGCCTACAACTGGGAGAATAACTATTCGAATGCAGGCAGCGACTATATCTATAACAATGATCTTTATCTGTGTAACGCCGGATGCAATGCCGCAATTCCGGCCGAGGCTGTGCGGACATTCATTGCCGCGGACCAGAGCGCAGGTTTGGCAAGTCTAGTGACTTTCCAGATGCAGGGCTTGGTTTCCGCAGATGGAAACGGTCCTGTCAGTACTGCCAATCCCCCTGACATGACGCGCTTCAAAACGGTAGTCGACAAAAAGAGCACCGTCTCCAGCGTTCCGTTCACGACAACGCCGCCTACCACCGATGCCAATGTGTTTATGGATGAGTTCGCCTGGGCGTTGGACCAGAAGGTGCCGGGCATCTTCGGTGCGAATCCAACTCACCCGACTTTCTTGAGCCTGGACAATGAGCCAGATCTGTGGAATGCGACTCATCTGGAGGTTCAGGGCTCAACGAACGTCTCTTCGGCCAATTTCATCACCAAGACCGTCACGCTTTCGCAGGCACTGAAAGACCAATTCGCCAATCTCATTATCTTCGGGCCCGTGAATTATGGTTTTAACGGAATCTACAGTTGGCAGGGCGATCCGAGTTTGAGCCCCACGCCCAACGGGGGGAACTGGTTCGCGGACAAATACCTCGCAGGAATTAAGACCGCTTCCGCCGCTTACGGTAAACCCGTTGTGGACGTCTACGATTTCCACTGGTATTCGGAAGCGACGGACGGAACCACGAGAGTCACCAACATGACTGGCTCTTCTCTGACGGATGCCCAGGTGCAGGCCATCGTGCAAAGTCCGCGCAGCCTGTGGGATACCACGTTCAAAGAAAATTCCTGGATTACGAACTCTGTGTTAGGTGGGCCGATCTACATCCTCGGACGGCTACAAGCCAAAATCGACGCGGAAAACCCGGGCATGAAAATTGCGATTACCGAATATGAAAACGGAGGCTTTAACCACATCGCTGGGACCATCGCACAAGCCGATAACCTTGGCATCTTCGGCAGCACCGGAGTTTTCGCAGCAAATTTCTGGCCCCCTAGCGGCACCTATTCTTATACGCTCGCGGGCTTCCGCGCGTTCCGCGGTTTCGACGGCGCAAATGCCAACTTCGGCGACACTTCACTTCAAGCAACGTCAAGCGATGTGGCCAGCGTGGTCGTTTACGCCAGTACGGACACCACACCGCCCGGCCGAGTCGTCTTCGTCGCCATCAATCGCTCCAACACCTCCAAAGTTACCGCCATCAACGGCCAGGCGCTCTCCGGAACGGCTCATCTGTACCAGATGACCGCCGCCTCTGCTTCGGCGCAAAGTGTTGTCCAGCCCGTGTCCATGGGAACGATGGCCGTAAGCGGCTCGTCCTTGACCATCACGCTTCCGGCATATAGCGTCACTACGATCGACGTTCACTAACACGACTCGCGCAGCCTATTCGCGGTTCAGATCGCGAAGGCCATCAGGAAGAATTACATCAATTCGCCGCGCGGCCGTGTCGATTTTTGTGCAAATGTCCACCGCCAGCGGAATCAGAATTTCGCCGCCGGATGTCTCCACTTCCAGAAGCGGAGTCCCCGAAATCTCTTCCCCGGGAAATTGTACATCGCGGACAGTCCCAAGAAGGGCCGGCGCTTCGGGAAGCGAGCACGGCGAAGAAGACAGGACGGGAGGCGTGGCAGGAGTTTCAAACACGGAACAGCCGATGAGGTCGGACACGAAATATTGTCCCGCGGGCAACGTCACCCTCTGTTCGAACGAAAGCAGTACCTCCATACCGCGGAATTTTTCCGCTTCCGAGATCGAATCGACGCCTTCAAAATGAAAAACTGCCTGCCCGCGGTGATTTTGGCTTAGCCAGCAGGATTTCAGCGCCAGGCGGCGCGGCTCATCTTTGCCGTCGGCGTGTCCGGCAAAAACTTCCCGCAATCGTGTCAGGCGTTCCGGAAAATCAGTGAGGATTTCAGCGGCGACTTCGCCCTTGTTGCCGCGCGCCCGGAGGATGCGCGCAATTATCAACCAGCGTGGAGTTTCACGTCTCAAAGAGAAGTCAGAACGTACGGCAACCCGGAAATCATGACCGCCCGGCGGTCAATCTTCAAGGATTTCCAAAGTAAACCGCTTACGCAGTTTCATTCCGGATGCGCCAAGCAATGTTCGAATCGCTTTCGCCGTCCGGCCTTGCCGCCCGATGACCTTGCCTAAGTCCTCGGGATGCACCCTAAGTTCCAGCACGGTGACTTGCGAGCCCTCAACGCATTTCACCTGCACGTCCTCGGGATGATCCACGAGAGCACGGGCTATAGCTTCAACTAGTTCGTTCATAGGCTACCTGGGATTGCGCCCCCCGGAGAAACCGGGGAGGCGCAAATTTTTCAGGAAGGCGCAGGGACTAAGTGATTTTCTGCAAACGTAGAAAGCTGCGCACGGTATCGCTGGGCTGGGCTCCCAGGCCGATCCAATACTTTATGCGCTCTGCGTCGAGCTTGATCTCCGCCGGCTTCTTCAGCGGATCGTACGTGCCCACCGCTTCCTTCACGCGGCCGTCCCGCGGCCGGGTCCTCTCAATGACCACCACGCGGTAATAGGGCTTCTTTTTCTTGCCAATCCTGGACAATCGAATCATCAACACTAAGTCATTCCTCCTAAACTTACCTAGTGTAGCCTGTCAGGGCTCTTGCCGGCAATCGAAGTTTGTGAGTCGCTGCGGGTCAGTGTTTGTGCGCCCCTGGACGAGGTTCCCCTCGCGGCAGGGCACGGTTGAGGGTGGAAAATGACGCTACTGCTGGGTATTTGAGTCTCGGATTCGCGCTCCCGAAACTAGAAGGGAAAACGCACCGAGAAAATTCCATTGTGATTGTTCCGGTGGAAGTGAGTCGTAGCGATCTGGATTCCCCCGCCGACGGTGACTGCCAATCGCTTCCGCAGATGGATTCTTCCGATGACCAGGCCCGGGGTCATGAAGACTTGAGTCTGCCCACTGCTCGGGCCGTCCTGGAAATGCGTGTAGTTCACTTCGACTTCCGGCCAGAGTTTTCGATACAGGTGATATTGAAAGGCGTTGTTCCAGGGATACGTGCGGCCGATAGCCGCCTCATTGCCCATCGGCAAGGTCACGCCAAAGGTACCTTGGATATCGAACGCTCCGAAGCCCTTCCCGTACGCGATCGTCGGCGTGATGATGGCGTCAGTCGCTCCGTTCTTGTACTGACCCGTGGGAAATGTCGTTTGGAAAAACGCCGTCAAAATGTACTTTCCCTTTTCCTCATTCGAAGAAAGAATCCGGTACTTCACGAGGAAGCCCCAATCGCCGAATCCATCCCGCACTAGGCTGTCGTTATGGACGATATAGGCGGGCGGGGCAACCAGAATCACTTCGACGCGCTCGGCTGGTATCAGCTCCAGTCCTTTTGCGCCTCCGTAGTTTTCCGTTGTGATGCCGCTGTTGTTTGTCTGCCAGAGAATGTCGAAGCGAAACTCCTCTTCGAGACGGGGCGTAGTCGTGGCCAGCGGTGTGGCCCAGTGAGGCTGCTCCGCTTGTGTCTTATCCACGCGCTTGAACCAGCTTGCAAAGTACCCTGAGTCGCTTCCCCCGCCGGAATTCGTACCAGTTTGCGAAAAAGAAGGAACCGCCGCGAAAAGAAAAACAGCAAGAATGACGAAAACATTTCCGTAGGGCCGCACGTTGTCTCCAGGTTCTATAGGATCCAATTTTCCAGACCGCGGCGAGCCCACGGCCCGCATCAGAAGGCTATGCACTTTAATACAGATATAAACGCCAAATCAAATCGTATTAATACGGCTTATTCCGTATTTCCGCTCCATGAAAATCGTGTGGTCTTGAATCAAGAGCAGGCTGGATCGCTCGCGGAAACTCTTTATTCGTACCTGAGGCAAGCGATGGGATCCAGATTAGCCGCCAGGTTTGCCGGGTAATAGCCGAAGAACAGGCCCACACCGACGGAGATTGCAAATCCAATCGTCACCCACAGGTAAGACAGCGTCGCAGGAATCGATGGCACGAGAGTACGCACCGTCGCAGACACTCCCGCGCCGATCAGGATGCCGATTGTTCCCCCAACCAGTGTGAGGACCACGGCCTCCAGCAAAAATTGCAACCGGACATCGGCGCGGCGAGCGCCAATGGCTTTGCGCACGCCAATTTCCTGAGTACGTTCGGTCACCGAGATCAGCATAATGTTCATCACGCCAATTCCGCCCACCAGCAATCCGATCGAACTGATCACGGTAGTGAGAATCACCAGCGCGCCGGTAAGCTGGTTCCATAAATTGCTGAT
>DASQYT010000360.1:0-11603 GCA_035639075.1 Candidatus Elarobacter sp. | reverse complement strand
CTGGAAGCGTTTCAGTATGCGTTGAAGCTTGAACCCAGCTCTACCAGAACTCGCAACAATCTGGGGAACGTATATGTCGCGGAAGAAAAGTCCGATCTTGCCGAAAAAGAATTCAGGACGGTCTTGCGCCTCGATCCCGCGAATCGCGATGGGAACTATAATCTGGGCTTGGTCTTGATGTCCGAGGGTCACCCCGCCGAAGCCGTTGTCCACTTTCAGCGTGTGCGCCCCGCAAACGTCCAAGCTCGGTTCAACCTGATTCGCGCGTTTCTCCAAGCGCGCAGAACTGCTGAAGGTTTGAAAGTGGCAAGGCAGCTATCCGCCGAAAATAAGGACGACGTTCAACTGCATTTCACGCTGGGAGTGCTGCTGGCTTCTGAAAAGCAATACTCGACAGCCCAACTCGAACTAGAAAAAGCCGTTGCCTTGCAGCCGGAAACGTTCGAGATTCTCTTCAACCTTGGCCAGGCTTATCTTCGAGGCGCCGAATACACGAAAGCCGAGCAGGCGCTGAATCGGGCCTTGAAACTGAAACCAGATTCACCCGAGTCGCTTTATCTGCTGGCGCAAGTTTATGCGGATGAGACGAAGGCCGTCGATGCCCTGGATCTGCTCGTTCGCGCGCACAAGCTGGCTCCGCAGAATACGGACATCATCTTTCTTCTAGCACGCGTCAGCATGTCGCAGAATTATTTCGAGGATGCGATCCCGCTCCTGGAATCAGGCTTGAAAATAGCGCCGCAGCGCGCCGACCTCCATGCCGCATTGGGGGAGAGCTACTTCATGTCCGGCAAGGCGGAAAGGGCCATCGAAGAATTCAAGACATTGATTCAACTGGATCCGTCGCCGCCATCTTACGCATTCATGGGACTCTCGTATCGCCACCTGGGGCGCTTCGATGAGGCGCGGAGGTATTTTCAAGAGGGACTCAAGAAGGACCCCCGCAACGCCTCGTGTTTATTTAACATGGGCTACATCGAGGAGCGGCAGGGAAATCACGCGCGGGCCGAAGAGTTGTTTCAACAGGCGCTCCGCTCGAACCGCGATTTTTCCGAAGCGCTTTTGGAGCTGGCAAATCTGCGAATCGCGAACAAGCGACTGGAAGAGGCCGCGGAACTGCTTAGACGCTATGTGAAAGTCAGTCGCAACGCCGCTTCAGGCTATTACAAGCTGGCCATGGTGGAGAGGAGCCTCCATCAGCTTACGGCAGCGCAGAGGGACTTGAATGTTTTTCAGACGCTTTCGAAGGACGCTTCGCCGGGCCCGTATCCGTATCAGCACCTTTTCGATTACCTCGATAACCGCTCCAACCTTTCACCTCAAGCGCGGACGCAACTGGATTTGACAGAGCTGACGGAGCAGATTCAGAAACATCCGGATCAACCGCAAGATCTCTATCTGCTGGCCGAAACGTATCTGAAACTGGGCAAACTCGAAGACGCGCGAAAAACAATCGCGCAGCTTGATCAGCTCAGCTCCGGTGACTACCGGACACAGACCGGCGCGGGCGTACTGCTGGCTCGCTACCGTTTGTACGACGATGCCATTCAGCATTTCCAATCGGCCTTGCACGCCAATCCGGATTCCGACGACGTGAAATTTGATTTGACTGATGCGTATTTCCGCAAAGGCCTCTATGCGCAAGCGCTTGAAGCTGCCCAGCAAGTTTCGCCGGCGGGCCAGCAGGACGATGCTTACCTGGCGCTGCTCGGTGACATCCATGCGCATCTCGGCGACACGGCCCGCGCCAAAGGAATTTTCCAGGAGGCCATCCGCCGCAATCCTGACAACGACCAGTATTACCTCTCGCTCACACTCGCCCAGCTCCGCGAAAATAATGTCAGCGGCGCCGAAGAGACGTTGCGGAGAGGTCTGGCGCGAATTCCCAGTTCCGGAAAAATTCTCTGGGGCTTGGGAATCGTCTCGGTGTTGGAAGGGAAGACTCCGCAAGCCGCGGAAAATCTCGAGCGCGCCGTGGACCTTTTGCCGGAGTGGGCCGGAAGCTATTCCACGCTGGGGGTTTTCTATTATCAAACCGGAGAAATCACCAAAGCCCGCGAAGTGCTGAATCGCTTCAAGGGCAGCAACGCTGCCGGTGGCCTGGATGTGAATCGTATTGAAGAGGCTCTGGATAAAGCCCCGGTGACCTCATCTTCGCTTCGCGAACCCATGCCGATGGTTGCCAGACAGCAGTTGCTTCAACTGGCGCTGTCGCTTGCTGACCGTACGCTATGAGACCGGTGTCATTGTCGCGTCTTCGTGGCGCCCAGGTCGCGAATCTCAACGTCGATGGGGCTTGAGAAGCGATCCAATGGATGTCGTCCAGATGGAAACTTCCAGTTGAGCGTCTGCATGGCCAAGGCTAAAATGCCTGAGCGAAGACCACGATGAATTCGAATGAGCACTCTTCAGGTCAAAGGCCAATTGTTATCGCGCTTTGTTGCTTCATCGTCATTCTTGCCTTGGTCGTGGGCGTCGGGCTTGTCACCAATTTAGTGGTGCGTCATATCGTCCAGACTTTGCCGCTGTGGTTTGGAGTGGCGTTCGGATTTCGCCGCTCGCAAGCAACGGGCTGGATTGCTCTGCCGTTCTTTCTATGCTGGCTGGCATTAATGGTAATCATCTGGCTGTATCTCCTGGGAATTGCGCGCATCATAACCGGGCATTTTTCAGCCGTCGAGATTGCGATGACAATCATCGTCGGAGCAGCATGTCTGACCGGCATTGTTGTGTTCGCCGGCCTTAAATCTTTTTTGTCTCCGGCGAAGGCGGCAACGGCGTTTGTGGTCATGGCTCTATTACAATTGGCATGCCTTCGCGTCAGCTTCCTGCCCGCAATCGCAAATCGGTAATCCGGGGAATGCGAAAAAATACAACGATCAAAAAGGCATTCGGCCTCACAAGCAGTATGAGAGCAATCCTCGCGCTCAGTGCCATGAGTGTTGCCGCTATCCAGCTTGGAAGTTCCGCTGGTCAAGCTCCTAAAACGCAGGGCGAGCGAATCACTGTCCGCTACACTGACATTCGGCAGTCAGCCGGAATCACGTTTCGCCAAGACTCCACGCAAACCGACGAAAAGTATTACCTAGAAACCATGGGCACAGGTGTCGGCTGGATTGACTACGACCAGGACGGCTTGATGGATCTTTACTTTGTCCAATCGGCCGCGACGGATATTTACAAGCCGTCGCATCCTCTGCGCTCGGCGCTCTATCACAATAATGGCGATGGAACGTTTACCGACGTCACCGAGAAAGCCGGTGTTGGAGGCGAAGGCCACTACGGTCAGGGAGTCGCCGTCGGGGACTACGACAATGATGGTTATCCCGATCTGTACGTGACCGGCTACGGCCGCGCCATCCTTTATCACGATAACGGCGATGGAACATTCACCGACGTCACCGCCAAAGCCGGTGTCGCCGACGAAGGCCAGTGGTCCACCAGCGCGGGCTGGTTTGATTACGATAAGGATGGCTGGCTCGACCTCGTCGTCACGAATTACATCGAGTGGACGCCGAAGACCAATCTCTGGTGCGGCGAGCGCCGTCCCGGCTACCGCTCATACTGCAACCCCGGCAACTACAAAGGACAGAAGACCAAGCTCTATCATAACAATCATGATGGCACCTTCACCGACGTCAGCGACGCCTCCGGTGTCGGCAAGCCCGAATCCAAGGGCATGGGGGTGGTTCTGGCGGACTTCAACAACGACGGCTGGCCGGACATCGCCATCGCCAACGATACTTGGCCGAATTTTCTGTTCCTCAATAAGCACGATGGAACGTTTCAAGATGTTTCGTTCGTTTCTGGTTTGGCGGCCAGCGAAGACGGCCGCTACGAGGCGGGCATGGGCATCGACGCCGCCGACGTGGACGGCGACGGCTGGCTGGACGTCTACGTCACGCACCTTGATTTTGAATTGAATCGTCTCTACCACAACAACCGGGATGGAACCTTCGACGACTACACCTATCGCTCGGGCATCGGAAACAAGGCCATCTTGTTGAGCGGCGTTTCCATGAAGTTTCTGGATTATGACAATGACGGCTGGTCCGATATTCTGCAATTGAACGGCGCCATGCTAGATAACGTGAATCTCTACCACAGCGAAGTCTCCTACAAGGAACCGCTGCTGATGTTCCGCAATCTCGGAAAGGGCCAGTTTGAAAGAGTTTCGGAGTCTTTGGGGCCGGACTTCATTCGTCCCATTGCCGGCCGCGGCCTGGCCACCGCCGATTTCGACAATGACGGCGACATCGACATCGCCATCAACAATCGTGGCGATTTTCCCGATCTTCTGCGCAACGATGGCGGCAATGCCAATCACTGGCTGGAAGTTTTGCCGATCGGCACAAAATCTAATCGTGACGGAATTGGCTCGTCGCTGAGGCTGACGTCCGAAGGTGCCACGCACGTCGAACAGTCCAAGGGCGGCATGAGCTACATGTCGGCCAGCGATCCACGAATTCATTTTGGTTTGGGTAAGCGCGCCAAGATCGAGTCTCTCGAAATCACTTGGCCGAGCGGGAAAGTGGACAAGCTGACGAATGTGCCCGTGGACAAAATCATCGCCGTCAAAGAGGGAGCAGGAATTGTGCCGCGCAATTTTCCCCCGGTGCCGAGCAAATGAAAAGAGACCGTCAACAACGCTCCCCAAGCGAATTGGTTCGCTCAAATTGCAGCTCGGCAGCTTGCGCTCCCGGTGATCGCTGGTTATGAATCTTCTCCGCCGCCGTTTTCTCGGCTCCTCCCTTGTGGTTCTTGGCAGTTCGCTTTTGGATGCGCTTACAACTCCACTCTGGAAATGGCGCGGCACCGTGCGCCTCGAGGCCGAAGTTCTTCCGAATCCGTCCGTTCCAAATTCGACGCCAACCTCCCCAGTCCAGTTCGTCGACGTAGCTCGCGAAGCCGGGCTGACCATTCCCAACGTTTGGGGCGGCGCCGACCACAAAAAGTACATCATTGAAGCGAAGGGCAGCGGGCTGGCTTTCTTCGATTACGACCAGGACGGCTGGCTGGACATCTATCTCACCAACGGAACCCGCTTCAACACCGACTGGCCCGCGGGCAAAGCACCCACTTCTCATCTCTACAAGAACAATCGCGACGGCACCTTCGCGGATGTTACGGAAAAATCCGGTCTCGCCCGTACCGGCTGGCAGACCGGCGTTTGCGTCGGCGACTACGACAACGACGGCTGGGACGATCTCTTCTGCTGCTTCTGGGGACACAACATCCTTTTTCGCAACAATGGCGACGGCACGTTTACCGATGTCACGCGCAAAGCTGGCGTCTACGACGAACAAATCCGGTGGGGCGCTGGATGTACATGGCTCGACTACGACCGCGACGGCCGTCTCGATCTTTTCATCTGCAATTACATCAAGCTCGATCCGGAAAAAACTCCTTCCAAAGCCGAGCCCGCTCAGTGCCAGTGGAAAGGCATCCCCGTAATGTGCGGTCCGCGCGGTTTACCCGGCGACACCAACGTTCTCTTCCACAACAATGGCGACGGCACCTTTACCGATGTCACCGCAAAGTCGGGAATCCTCAAGCCTGGCCCGCGGTATTCCATCACCGCCGTCTCCTATGATTTCGACAACGACGGCTGGCCCGATATTTATGTCGCCGTGGACTCCGAACCCAGCATCCTCTTCCACAACAACCACGACGGAACGTTTAGCGATGTCGCCGTGATCGCCGGCTGCGCGTACAGTGAGAACGGCCACGAACAAGCCGGAATGGGTGTCGCGGTCGCCGATTATGACTGCGACGGATGGTTTGACATTTTCAAGACCAACTTTGCGGACGATACCTGCAACCTCTATCACAACAACGGCGACGGCACCTTCAGCGACGTCACCTTCTCGTCGGGCATCGGTATCAACAATCAGTACGTTGCCTGGGGTTGCGGCTTCATTGATTTCGACAATGATGGCTGGCCCGACATTCTGCAGATCAATGGACATGTCTACCCGGAAATTGAGGGCCACGAACTCGGCCAAACCTACAAAAATCCGCGCCTGGTCTACAAAAATCTGGGCGATGGCCGATTCAAGGACGTATCATCGGAAATGGGCCCCGGCATCGGCGAGCGCTTCTCCAGCCGCGGCGCGGCCTTCGGCGATTACGACAACGATGGCGATATCGACGCGCTGGTTCTGAACATGAACGACACGCCTTCGCTGCTTCGCAACGATGGCGGCAACCAGCAGAATTGGATCAAGATCAAGCTGATCGGCACAAAGTGCAATCGCACTGCCATCGGCGCTCGCGTTCGTGTAGTGACCGGGAAACATAACCAGATGGACGAAGTCCACAGCGGCTCAAGTGTTATGTCGCAGTGCGACCTGCGCCTGCACTTCGGCCTGGGAAAATCTCAGGTCGTCGATCTCATCGAAGTGAAGTGGCCAACCACGCAGAAGGTGGAACAGTTCAGGCAAGTGAAGGTGAATCAGATTCTGACCATCCGCGAAGGCACCGGAATCGTCGCGCCTGCTGGCGCCAAGAGCAAATAGTTTGTCCTCTTATCGGTGGGGCGTAGCTGCCGCTGGCTGGTCCTTCAAAATAATCAGGAATTGCCGAAGCTCCCGCCTTTGGCGTTCGATTGCAGCGGTTTCGGCCTTTTCAATCTTCTCGTACTCCCAAAATTCCTGTTCCGCTTTCGATTCTTCGCTAATCCGTCTGTAGGCGGAACCCAGCCGATAGTGGGCTTCGCTGAGCTGCGGACTTACTTCGATCGCCTTTGTGTAATCGCGAATCGCCTGTTCGAAATTACCCCGCTCGGTACGCAAAATTCCAAGTTGTAGATAAGCCTCGCCAAGCTTGGGATCAATCCTAACCGCTTTGTCGAGCAATGCTTCAGCTTGCTGCAAGCTTGCTGCGTTTTTCTCCAATCCCCGGTCGCGTTTCCACAGCGCTACTCCGTAATAATAATTGGCGAGAGCATTCCCAGGCTGTTCGCGCACGAAGCGTGCCAGCTTTTGCTCTCCGCACGGCAGCACTCCGGTTGCCGCTTTCTCCATTTTTCCCAGGAAGACATAAGGCGCAGGATCTGCCGGTTTCAAGTCGGCAGCTTCGCAGAGCCGCCTCGCTGCCTCTTCACTTTTGCCTTCGGCGTACAACGCCGCGCCAAGCCCTGCCAGCATTCTTGCGGAGTCCGGATGCGCGTGTGCTCCCTTTGTAAAAACTTCCACAGCCGGCTCGTCCGCCCGGTGCAAAAGCAGTTCTGTGCCCCACTCAAAATAATTCTGCTCGCTGGGATCCATCAGCGCCGACCGTTCATATTCCCGCACCGCTTCCAGCGGATCACCCAATCGTTCGTTGAGTTCGCCCAGCAAGCGATGCCCGTCGGCAGTATCCGCCTTCGCCAGCATCGTTCGCGCTTGCTCGCGAGCAGCAAGCAATTCTTCACGAGATTCGTCGGAAGTCCTGGCCGCTCCAGCCTTCGTCTCCACCGTGGAACTTTTAGCCAGTCCGCCGTTCTTTAGCGCCAACGTTTCCTTTGCGAGCGCTTCGCTCGTTCTCACCCGAACGTCCGACCCATGCGTTCCCGTATTATTCCAATCCATCACTCCCGCGACCGTGAAGTTCGGCTTGTCGGTAAATTCCATCTCTCCCGTCGCGGGGCTGGAAGAACGGGATGCGCCGGTAGCTCCGGGATGATCTATCGGCAAAGACTCAAGCACCAGATCAACACGCTTCTTGTGTCCCGCTCCTAGAACCAGCGGATTCGATACACCTTCGCGCCATCCCGCTTTTTCCGCCCTAACTGTGTAGACGCCCGGCCTCAGTCCCGAAAAAACAAAACTTCCGTCGGCCTTGGTCTTCGTCTCAAGAGAGTTAGACGGCTCTTGTTCCTCCAGCCGCACGATCACGCCCGTCAGCAAGTCTCCAGTCGAGCTCCGGATCGTGCCTTGCACCGTGTTTGTCTCGCGCGGCGGTAGGGAAGTACCTTGCGCAAAGATCGCCCCGCCACAAAAACTCGTTAGCACCCCAACGACAGCGACGAGGGCCGCAAGAAATTGCTTTTTCAGCCGCCAAGCTACGCCGAGGACTTTGCGCGGAAGATTCATTATGCAGACCATCTCACCCATGGAAAGCGGTGTCCTTCCGAGTGAGCGCGTCGCAACGCATTTTATCCCCTGCCGCCGCCGCCCGCAACGACCCGCCACAATCCTAAAATCCTACTTGAATCTTCCTTCGTTCTTAAAAAAGTTGCCGGTGCCGCGAGAGATCCTGGAGAAACTAAACCGGCATGCTGACGAAATCGAATGGACACTAACACTATGGTTGTAGTAGCAACTGAACTTTCAAACGACAAAATTATCATGGAGCAAATCACACCGGCGTGAGCGCGGTCAGGGCGGCTTGGTAAAGTAGCGCGGTGGCTGGAATTGGTATTGCTCTATTGAAGGACTGATTGAATTACCAAGGGAGGTCGCTAAAAGCGGCGAACCACTCACGATACCGCTCTCAGCCGAAGTCCTTGTAAATGCTCAGGAGAATGTTCCGCGACGACAGCAAGCCCTTGTTCGATTCTACGAACTTCCGCAAGGAATGGATCAAGGCGTGTGTTAAGGTTGGACTCGGGAAGATGAGCGGAAAGAAATGCTATCAATATGAGCTTCTCATCCCCCAAAATCTGCGCCGCTCCCCTGTCCGAAACATGGTTACGGCGGGGAATGACCAGGCAACTGCGATGAGTATCTCGGGCCACAAAACGATTCATGTCTTTCAGCGGTACAACATCATCGATGTCAAGGATAGATTGGCTGCCATGAAGCGGTTACAATGCAAGTTTGATGCAAGCTGCCGCTCGCGGAAACGCGGAATGAGTGGTAAGTTGTTGATTCTACAAGCGTGGGGCCCGTATGGGACACAAGAACATCGAAATGACAGTGCGCAATTCCCATCTTGCGCCCAAGCACACTCTTGCAGCAGTCGAGCGGCTTTCAGCTCCCACACCAACTGAAGGTGTGACTAACGCTAGCGAGTCTACCGATCTACCTGTGCCTCTAAATTGAAGTCTTTTGCAGGGGTATTCACCGATTCGCGGAGGCTGGAGCTTGACAAGCAAGCCAGCAAAGTCCTGTTATAACAGGACAACTGAAAGTAATAAGTCCTCGTATAAAGGGACTTCTTGCATAAGGAAGTCCTCTTTTAACAGGACGCGCGTATGAGAGACAACTTCAGGAATCTCCGATTAAACCAAGTCGCTCGTAGTTTGTCTAGCTTTGAAACGGCTCGGTCAGAAGCGCGGCCTCAACGCGGATGGTTAAGAGCGATCCGAGAAGCACTTAGCATGAGCCTCGAAGAAGTCGGAAGAGCATTGGGCCAATCCAAAAAAAGGATCCTGGACTTCGAGCATGCAGAGGCAGAGGATCGCATCACGCTCAAAAGCTTGCGACGTGTAGCCAGCGCTATGGACTGCGAACTCGTGTATGCCCTCGTCCCGAAATCGGGATCGATTATTGAACTCGCTGAGAAACATCGTCAAAGGCATGAAAAAAATGAGGAACGACAGACACGGGATCGCGTAAGACAAGACGTGTTGGAGGTCGAGCACACGATGGCTCTCGAAAACCAAGCGCCGGGGGATGTCGACCGATTGATAGACGAAGAAACGAAGAGACGCCTAAAGAAAAAATGAGTCCGATTTCGGATCTTAACTCAGTCCCCGGCAACACTCCAATCCATCCCGATGATGCTGCGAAACTGATTCCAAACCTCGCAACCAAGAAAGAGTTGGACGAGTGGGAACGACAAAACATTCTTGAAGCCCAAAGATGGGCTTTCAGTTCTAGGGTTATGAAAAGTCGGAATCCTTTGGACGAAAGTTACTTGCGTGAACTTCATCGAAGAATGAGTTTGACGAGACTTGGAAATGGGCTGGCAAGTACCGCACCAGGGACGTGAGCCTAGGTTGTCCTTTTCATGAAATCAACGGAGCGAATCGGGATGCTTCTGGGAGATGCTCAGTACTGGATTGAACACAAGACTTTCACCCTTGATGAAATAGCCGTTCGCTTTCACCATCGCCTTGTCGGACAAATTCACGCATTCCCAAATGGGAACGGAAGGCATGCCAGAATGCTCGCTGACGTTATCGTTGAGAAAAACGGAGCAGCCAGATTCACCTGGGGTCGAGCAAATCTCGTTGAGGTGGGTCCAACGCGTGACGCCTATTTAGGCGCCTTGCATGCGCTCGACGATGACGGCAATGACATCCAACCGCTTCTGACATTCGCGCGCTCCTGATATCCCCTTCATGATCGCAAACCAACAGCCCCATCATACTCTCCGCTACACGGACGCTCCCTCGGGAAAATACAGTCATGCTTGCCATACACGGCCTTGCGCCAAAAGCTGGCCAATTCAGCTGGCACTACAACTAGCACCGGCACATCGGAGCAAAATCAAACGGAAGTGGGGCGTGTCCAGTAAGCTCTTTCACGGTAAGATGTTGCAGTAAGCGTGGGGCCCGTAGCTCAGCGGTTAGAGCAGCGGACTCATAATCCGTTGGTCCTAGGTTCAAATCCTAGCGGGCCCACTAGCTCTCCTAGGGCATTTTCTCGCCTACCAATTACGGAGTTTCCCCGATTGACTGTTAGGTTCGCCCTATCTATTGTCGCGCCGTCTGCGGTCGGTGTTTTCGAAGTGAGGCCAGGAGCTGTCGGCCCAGAAAAGCTCTGGCACGAACCGTTTAGCACGGGATCATGTGTCTTTTTTCTGTGAGCCCGCGCGTCAGTTGCGAGTCTGAAAAAGCCGGCAGTGTTTCACTCCGAAAGTCGCAGTAGTTTGAGCACTCGGCGATTCCGGCGAGCGCTCGAGGTGTCTCCCGACATTCTCGCTGGCGTAGCGATCCGTGAGCCGACCGAGGTCGCGTGTCTCCTGGAGGTGAAAATGAAAAGCAATCGGCATTCCGTCTCCCCGAGAACAAGGTCAGCGTCTGCTCTTGAGATCTGCCGGCTCTTGGCCTTCATTCTCTTTTCGACCGCGACGTTCTTGTGCGCGCAGGACTTCCGGGCAACGCTGGAGGGCGACGTATCGGATCCGAGCGGCGCCGGCGTTGCGAACGCTACGGTTAAGGCGACCAAGCTCGAAAACAATGAAACCAAGGAAGCGAAGACGACCGCTGAGGGACACTACACGATTCCTTACCTCAACCCCGGGATTTACAACATCGAGGTGAGAGCTAATGGCTTCCGCACGCTAAAGATGGAGAACATTGTACTTCGCGTGGCTGACAAGCTGAACTTGCCTTCGCACTTGCAAATTGGCGGGGTTGCCGACTCGGTTGTTGTCATGGCCCAGCAAGGGGTGATCGAGAGCGGCTCAGCGGACCGCGGCCTGGTTTTCGACCCCATCAAAACGCAGGAATTGCCGCTCAACGGCCGCCAGACGTACATGCTAATGTCCCTGACACCGGGCGTCATTTTCACGCAGGAGGCCTTCGGGCCGAGCGGTTTTTCGGGCACGCGCGGCTGGGACGTGAACGCTTCGTACAAGATTAATGGCGCTCGCGCGGGACAAAACCTTTTCTTGCTGAATGGCGCGCCCATAAGCGACGCCGGCGGCAGTTGGCAGTTTGCACCCAACGT
>DASQYT010000359.1:0-3323 GCA_035639075.1 Candidatus Elarobacter sp. | reverse complement strand
TTGCGGTCGATGGCGGAACATTTCAATGCGAACTTCAGCGTGTCGCGGTTGATTTGCTGCAGCAGCGCGCCGCCCATGCCGTAGCTCCAGATATCCTGCGACCAGCCTTTGCGGGTGAGCTGCGCGGTGATGTTCTGGATGGTGTAGTAGTTGACGCCATCGCCTTGGATGAAGCGCACGCACGGAACAGTCGTCTTCCAGCCTTTGCGGTTTACTTCGTAGCCGAATTTCTCGCTGACAATTTTGAAGAGTTCCTCCAGGACGCTGACAGCGTCGCCGGAATCCGGGCGAATGACGAGCACGCCTTTGCGCCGGAGAACTCTCTCGCGGAGCGAGCCGCCCCATAGATTGCGGACGGCGTTGTAGACATCGTAGGAATCGCTGACGCAGGCGACGATTCCTTCGGGGCAGTTTGCGAGGATGTTGGCGTAAGCGTCCAGTTCGTGCGCTTCGCCCCATGCGGTGATGGTGGAATGCTCGGATGCAGGAATGCTGTACGCGGCGCAGTCGAGAGGATTCCGCGCGGTGAGATCGGCGGAATAAAACTGATTGAGCAGCTGAATGGCCGCGAGCGTGTCCGTACCGAGAAAATTCAGCAAATGTGCGGCGCCGCCAATGGCGGCGGATTCCTTGGAGGAGACGCCGCGGAATCCGAAGTCGTGCAGCTTGAAAGGAAGAAGCGAAGGATCGCCGGTGCGGACGAGGGCTTTGCCGATGATTTGCTTGATGGCGCGCGACAGAGTGGCGACGGTGATGGGATACCAGACCTGAACGAGAAGTGTTTCCGCCCAGTTGGTGAGCCAGTAGAATTCCGGATCGGTATTTTCGATGGTGATGAGGGCGTTGTGAGTCTTGACGACCGTGCCTTCCTTGACGGCTCGGATGCGCAGCGGGAGGCGGCCGCCGTGCTTGGCATAGAGAGATTTGAAGCCCTCATAGTTGAAAGATTTGGGATGGCCGGAGAAGTGCGCGTGAGCGATGCGGCGAGCCTCTTCGACGTCGTCGAGGGTGAAGACCTGGCCGGCGAAATTGGATTTGATGATGTACTGCAGCATGGCGAGCATGGTCTCTTCAAACATGCCGCCGCGCGATTCGAGGTAGGAGTAGATGTGGCGCGTGTCCGGAGGATATTGCCACCAGTGCGTGAGTTTGTAGGAGTCCGTGTTGAGGATGGGGTTCAGGCGCAGCGACTGCATGGGGCTCCTCGGGGTTGTGGTTGTGAATTGAGTCGGGAACGACGACCACTCACAGGAAGCAGGATAGCAGGGATGAGAGATACCCGTGTTCCGTGAACTGTGTCCCGTGAAGAGAAGAGCCGGATTGGGGAAAGTATCGATAGGATGCGGGTTAGCGATTTGGAGATGCAAAAACCGCAGCCTGAGATCAGCACCGGCACGTCGGCAACGAGACTAAAAAATGTGCACGCCTGCTGCGGTAGGGGCCCGGCGGAGAGCTACGTCGGTGGTTGCGAGAGGCAATCTGAGACGCAGGGCCAGCGAAAAGATAGGCAGCATCATAGTTCGTAAGATTGTGGCTTTGTGCTAAGGCGGGCAGCTCAAGAACTTCAATGGCTGCTTGCGTAGCGGCTTCAATGGGAAGTTTCTTCAACCGCGACAGGAATCCATCGATCTGATCCTGGGCAATCCGTTTCCGCCGATGGGCCATCAGAAGGCCATTACCGACTTCGTAGAACCATATTAGGGGAACTGTGGCGCACTTCTCGGAAAGACTTGATAGGACGCTGAGGCTGTACTTGCGGTCGGCTTCATCCCCGAGAAACCACTGGAGCGCCAGAGACGCATCCAGCACGAGATCACTCACAAACGATGACCCTCGTGAATGAGTTCCTTAACCGAAATGCCCTGGAGCGAAGTGCGATTTCTCTCTACGAAGCTGATCATCTCGCGCACCGCCTTGTGGCGCCCGCCATTGTCCGTACTTGCGCTGGATGAAGGCGCAGTCGCGAGGAGCGTGTGGAGAGCTTGCGAGATCAGTTCTTCCGCAGTGCGGAAGTGACCCGACTCTAATTCTTCCTTGACGATCTTTTCTTGTTCAGGCGTCAAATTGATGGTCATCGCTTCAGACTCCATTGACTGCCATGCCTCCATGATACCAGCGTCGAAGCACCGGAATGAACACTTTCCTGTTAGTTGGTAATTCCTGGGGTGCCGGGTTTCCACCAGAGCAGCGGCGTCAATTTAAGCGTACTTTGTAATGCAAAGTACTTGACAATGCCAACTGGATGAGGTAGATTGGTGGTAGCGACGGAGAGAGCCGGGGCACAAACCACCATGTTCAAGCGGATTGCGGCGATTGTTTTCATTTTTGGATGTACGGCGGTTGCGTGGGCCATTCTGGGGTCCACCATTTTCTACAGGACGTATAACGCGGAGTCCGGGCTATCCGGGCGCGTAGCTTCCACGTGGGGAGCGCCGCAAGCGCAGGCGCCGCCGGCGATCGCGCGCGAATGGAAAGAAGAAAAGACAGTTGAAGTGGAAGAAAAGGGAAAGAAAACTACACGCACGGTAAGCGGCAGACTCATTTCGGAGCCGGTGAAGATTGATGCGAGCCGGGTTGCGGCGGCATTGCACATCGACTACCGGCAAAAAGGGCTGCTGTGGTTCAGTACGTACACGGTAGATTTCGACGGAGCGTACACGTTCCAGAATCCCATGCCGCGGGAAGAGGAGTTTGTGATTCAACTGCCGTTTCCCGCGCAGCAGGCGGCTTACGACAACGTGCAACTGCTTCTGGACGACAAGCCGCTGGCCGTGACGTTCAGCGGATCGCAGGCGGTGGCGCGAACCCGGATAGCGGCCGGCGCGCAGTCCGTGCTGCATGCGGCGTATCGCTCGCAGGGGCTCGATAGCTGGCGATATTCGTTTTCACGCGCGAACGGACAGGGCTCAACTGCGGGCGATAATGCGGACGGCAGCGGGAAGGAAATTTCGCAAGCGCGCGACTTTCACCTGCTGGTGAAAACGGACTTTTCCGGCTTTGATTTCCCGGACAATTCGCTTTCACCGACGGAAAAACGGCAAATGCCGAACGGCTGGGAGCTGGAGTGGAATTATCAGAATCTGGTGTCCGGATTCGACATCGCGTTGAAAATGCCGCAGAAGCTGCAGCCCGGACCGCTGGCGGGGCGAATCAGCTATTTCGCTCCCGTGTCGCTGTTCTTTTTTTTCTTCCTGGTGTTCATATTGTCCACGCTGCGCGGCAACGATCTGCACCCGATGAACTATTTTTTCCTGGCGTGCGCGTTCTTTGCGTTCCATCTGCTGCTGGCGTACCTGGCGGACCACATTTCGATCCATGCGGCG